>NZ_JAOUSE010000029.1:0-39978 GCF_025660415.1 Pallidibacillus thermolactis | reverse complement strand
AACTGGACATGGAAAAGACCATGTCCAGCCTAAATAAGATAAGAATCTTAGAAAATGATGAGCAAAAAAAGACAAATCCCAACTCAAATGAAGCATTTGAGTTGGGGTTTGTCGACAGTCTGGCGTCTGCTAAATTTTTTAGCAGACGATTTTTTATGCCACTAGTTTTAATCCTATGGCAGCAATTAAGACTATTCCAATATAAAATATTCGCTTAAAATTTTTCGATTCTCCGTAAAATATCATACCAATAATCGTTCCTCCTACAACTCCAACCCCTGTCCAAAGGGCATAGGCGGTCCCCATAGGAATCGTTTGCATTGCGATTGATAATAACACTAAACTAGATACAAATGCAAGTATAAAAAAAGTCAGCGGAACCCATATTTTTTTACTTAAATGTATTTGGTTTAGCATCGCAACACCGAAGGCTTCTAATCCACCAGCAAAAATTAATAATAGCCAAGCCACTATGAATTTCCTCCTTGTTTTATATCTTCATCAGTTACTGTTTTTAAGCCAATAACACCATAAAGTAAAATTGCAATGAATAGTAATTTAGACGTTTTAATTGGTTCGTTGAAAAATAATATTTCTATAATTACAGTTCCAGCAGTTCCTAAGCCGACAAAAACGGAATAGACTGTTCCTGCAGGTAAAATACTGCTTGATTTGATTAATAAATAATTACTGATAACTATTGCAATGATGGTACCTGACCATGTCCAAAAATTATAGGCATGTGCTAATCCGATAACCCAAAAAACTTCAAAAATGGCGGCAATGATGACGATCAACCAATTTCTTTTCATAAAAAACCTCCTAAAAAAATAGCCTAAGAGAATACTGTTTAATAGTATCTCCCAGGCTTTTATCCTTCCGTGACACGGATCGAATTTCGATTCGTGTGTTTTCTTTTGGACCAGACCTACAAAGAGCGGAACCTTTAGAAAACAATTTCTTACAAAAGAAATTATACAACATATTTTAATTCAAAAAAATGAAGAGTTTCGTAATAATTTGCCCTTAAAATAAATTGTTGTAAAATTTTAAAAATAAAAAATAGTGTATTGACTATTTTGTTAAAAATTGTTAACATTCAGATATAACGAAAATATAAACTGACGTAAAAAATCCGTCATACGAATTATTGTAATAGGGAAGGGGGGAACTTTCTTGAATGGGAAAATTTATGATGTAACAATAATCGGTGGAGGTCCTGTTGGACTCTTTGCAGCATTTTATGGTGGCATGCGTCAATTAAAAGTAAAAATTATTGAAAGTCTGCCACAGCTCGGAGGGCAATTAACAGCACTTTATCCAGATAAATATATTTATGATGTTGCAGGTTTTCCAAAAATAAAGGCACAGGAACTTGTTGATCAATTAATAAATCAAGCCTTTCAATTTAACCATGAGGTCGTTCTTGGAGAAAAAGTGGAAACTTTGACGAAATTAGTAGATGGTATCTTCCAATTAGAGACAGATAAAAATGTTCATCTTTCAAGAACCGTTCTCATTACTGCAGGTGTTGGTGCATTTCAACCTCGGAAATTAAATATCCAAGGTGCAGAAAAATATGAAAATAATAACTTACATTATTATGTAAAAGAAGTTAAACGTTTTCATAATAAAAATGTATGTATTCTTGGTGGTGGAGATTCTGCTGTAGATTGGGCATTGATGCTAGAACCGGTTGCAAAAAGTGTTTCAATTATCCACAGGAGAAATGAGTTCCGTGCACATGAATCATCAGTAGAGCAATTAAAGAACGCTGATATCTGTATTTACACGCCTTATGTAGTCTCCAATGTATGTGGAAATGATTCAGAAATTGAGTCTATTGAGATTAAACATATAAAAACGGAAGAGAAAATGAAAGTAGAATTGGATGAACTGATTTGTAATTATGGTTTTATTTCATCTCTTGGTCCAATAAAAAATTGGGGGATAGAAATTGATAAAAATTCTATTGTAACAGACTCTACGATGCAAACAAGTGTTGAAGGAGTATATGCAGCAGGAGACATTGTTACTTATAATGGTAAGGTCAAGTTAATTGCAACCGGATTCGGTGATGCTGCAACGGCTATTAGCAGTATAAAAGCATATATTAATCCAAATGCAAGAAAACAACCACAACATAGTACAAGTATTTTTGAAAAAATAGTGGTGTCTTAAGAGAGGGATAGAATATGGCCTATGTGATAACATCTCCATGTCGACATGAAATGTCAGCAGAATGTGTTGAAGTATGTCCCGTTGATGCAATTCATGAGGGAGAAGATATGTACTATATTGACCCGGATATATGTATTGATTGTGCAGCTTGTGAAGCTGTTTGTCCAGTCCAAGCCATCTATTATGAAGAAGATGTACCTGAACATGATCAGGAATATATTCAAAGAAATAAACAATTCTTCTTAAAAAATTCATAAAACTAGTATACATCTTTTTAAATTTATATGTTGGTGGTGAACAAAGGGTGTTATATCAAGAAGAAATCGAAACAATGTCAAGGAAGAAATTAGAAGAGCTACAATTAAAAAGATTACAAGATACGGTTAAACGGGTATATAGGAATGTTCCTTTTTATCAGAAGAAATTGTTAGAGCAAGGAATAACACCAGATGATGTTCAAACATTAACGGATATAAAGAAATTGCCGTTCACCAAAAAGACTGATTTACGTGCTAATTATCCATTTGGACTATTAGCCGTCTCGATGAAAGAAGTAATTCGAATACACTCTTCCAGTGGCACAAGTGGCAAGCCAACAACAGTAGCCTACACGAAAAATGATATCAACCATTGGGCAGAAATAATGGCACGGTGTATTGCCGCATGCGGTGGGGAACCCGGAGGCATTTTACACAATGCCTATGGATATGGTTTGTTTACAGGTGGATTAGGAATCCATTATGGATCGGAAAAGTTAGGAATGGCAACTGTACCGGTATCTGCTGGAAATACGGAACGTCAAGTTATGTTAATTGAAGACTATAAACCAACAGTTATCACAGCTACTCCTTCCTATTTATTAAACATTATTGAAACAATGGATAAGTTAGGTATAGACCCGCAAAATACAAGTTTGCAATATGGAATTTTAGGTGCAGAATCTTGGTCGCAAGAAATTAGAACACATATTGAGGAACGATTAAATATTAAGGCTATGGATATTTATGGATTGAGCGAAGTGATGGGACCTGGTGTTGGTATTGAATGTAAAGAGGTACAAAATGGTCTGCACATTGCAGAAGATCATTTTCTTGTAGAAATAATTGATCCGGAGTCGTTGGAGCCCGTTCCTGATGGTGAAGAAGGAGAACTTGTATTTACGAGTTTAACAAAAGAAGCTATGCCGGTAATTCGTTACCGGACTGGTGATATTGCCTCCATAATACCAGACCCGTGTCAATGTGGACGTACTCATAAAAGAATTTCCCGCATTAAAGGACGGGTAGATGATATGCTGATTATCCGTGGTGTGAATGTTTTTCCATCCGAAATAGAAAGCGCTTTATTACAATTTGAAGAACTAGTTCCGCACTATCAACTTATTATTTCGCGTGAAGGTGCGCTTGATAAAGTAACATTAAAAGTAGAAATAAATGAAAAAATATATAAAAGCATTAATCAAAATTTAGAACACGACAAAATAAAACATCTTACCGCAAGAATTTATCGGAAGATTAAGAATAGTTGTTTGATTTCGGTTGAAACTCTGGTTGAATCTCCTGGATCAATTCCTAGGTCTGAAGGAAAAGCGATTCGGGTTTTAAAATTAAATGAAAAACATGTAAAAATATAAAATCATTATTTAAAGGGGTGCTTTTTCGATGGTTAATGTAGCCTCTTTTGAGAATCTCACGGATCAAGAAAAATATGCACACTTTATGGAACGAATTAATAAAGGTGAGAAAATTGAAGCTGAAGATTGGATGCCCGATGATTACAGAATGAATTTAATCAAATTAATTTCTATGCATGGAATTAGTGAAATTATGGGAGCGCTACCAGAAAAAGAATGGGTCCCAAAAGCTCCAACATTACATCGTAAATTAGCCATTATGGCAAAGGTTCAAGATGAAATGGGACACGGTCAATTATTATTACGTGTTGCAGAAGATTTAATGAAACCGTTAGGAAAAAATAGGGAAGATATAATGCAAGATTTATTTACAAAACGTTTAAAGTTTCATAATGTTTTCCATATGCCAGCACCCACTTGGGCTGATGCTGCAATTATTGCTTGGCTTGTAGATGGTGCAGCCATTTTAACGCAAACAATGTTATTAAAAACTTCCTATGGTCCCTATGGCAGAGCGTTAAAGCGAATCTGTCAGGAAGAATCATTCCATGCAAAACATGGTGAAAGTCTTGTATTAGCTTTAGCATCAGGTACAACATATCAAAAGAAAATGTTGCAAGAGGCACTAAATCGTTGGTGGGAATCATTGTTAGTGTTCTTTGGGCCAAAATCTGCAAAAGTAGTTGGACATTCTAAAGTCGATATCAATATTAAATATAAAATTCGTTCAAAAACCAATGAGGAACTACGTCAAGAATTCTTAACAAAATATGTTCCAAAAATTAAGAAATTAGGATTAATAATTCCAGATGAAACTTTGCGTTTTGATGAGGAAAAAGGTGAATGGGTTTATCAAGAACCTGACTGGAAAAAATTCAAAGAAATTACAAAAGGAAACGGTCCTATGACGGATAACCGTTTAGCTTTAAGAAGGGAATCCTATGAAAATACGAAGTGGGTCCGAGAAGCTTTAACTCATGTTAAGGACAAAAAAATTCTAGTTGGATAAGATGTACCCTAAGAAAATAAAAGAGAAAGATTGCCTTATCAACTTTCATTAAAGTAATACGGAATGAGGTGAATCTCAATGGTAAAAGAGTTCTATCAAGAATATGAAGTCTTCAGTCGTAGAAGGAGCGACTTAAGCCTTGAACATCGTTTCAGTATTCTTGCCCCAAATTTAGAAATGGCTTATGTGTTGGCAAAGGAAAATTTTTTTAGAAGAGAGCAAATCCATGATTTATGGGTCGTCAAACGCTCGGATATTCGTAAGATGACTGAAGAAGAAAGAGAAGCTTTTAAACGTTTAGATAATAAACATTATCGAGAAACAAAAGGATATGCTGATCTTCCGTCAAAGTGGAGAAAATTGGAAGCGATGAATACTGGTGGTGAAGTGCAATGAAAAAAAATGAATCTTTGCGGGAGTTACTTTATCAGTTAGCGGATGATAATTTTATTCATGCTTTTCGTGGATCCGAATGGTTAGGCTTAGTACCACATATTGAGGAAGATGTCGCTTACTCTTCAATAAGTCAAGATACAATGGGTCATGCATATATGTTTTATCAGTTACTTGAGGATCTTGGTGAAGGAAACCTTAATCAAATCGCCCACGGTCGTAAACCGGAACAATTCCGAAATGCGATTATCCTTGAAGAAAAAAACGGACCGGGATCATATTTGGAAAAACCAGATTACGATTGGGCTTTCACCGTAGTCAGAAATTTATTATACAGTCATTTTAAAACAATTCAACTTGAATCTTTGAAACAATCAAGCTATGAACCACTTTCGATTGTATCTCGAAAAATCCAATCGGAACAATATTATCATTTAATGCATTGGGAAACTTGGTTTACACAATTAATGCTAAGTACGGAAGTTGCCAGAACAAAAATGGAAGATGCCATCAAGCGTATATGGAAGGACTTAGGTGGTCTCATCTCGTTAGGAAATTATGGGGATGAAATTTCTGCTAATCAATATATTGATTCAGAGCAAAAACTGGAAACAAGGTTTTTAGAAAGTATTGAAAAGGTGTTTAAGAAAGTTGAATTTACAATAGATGAAAACCCAGGAATGTTACGTGGAAATGGAAGGAATGGGGAACATACTGAAGATTTAAAACAAGCAATCGAAACGTTAAGTGAAGTTTATCTTTCAGATTTGGAAGCGGCTTCTTGGTAAGAGTGTGTTATATATGAAGCCTGTTCGAAAGGGAGGTGCCGATATGCCGTCAAAAACAATTGCATTAAAAAAAGAAATTATGGACATCCTCCAAAACGTCAAAGATCCTGAAATAAAGCCGATTAGTATCGTAGAACTTGGAATGGTTGAAGATATTGAGATTACTGAAAACACGATACATGTAAAATTATTACCAACCTTTACCGGTTGCCCAGCACTAGATTTGATTAAAGAAAATATTAAAAATGAAGTAAAAGATGCACTATCGTCACTAGATAACAAGTTTCATGTAGATGTCAAATATTGCTACCATCCACCTTGGACTACGAAACGTATTAGCAAGGAAGGTAGAAAGAAATTAAAAAAGTTTGGTATTGCAACACCTTCTCCGGATCATAATCCTGGAGATCCGTGGGAAATTGAATGTCCATACTGTAATTCAACCAATATTACAATGGAAAATATTTTTGGACCAGCAGCATGCCGAAGTATTTTATATTGCAGGCAATGTAGAAATCCATTTGAAGCCATGAAACCAATAGCTTAAAAAAGGAAAGGATGATTTTTATGGTAAAACTAATTGCACTTTACAAACAACCTAAGGATCCAAAGGCGTTCGATGAACACTATTATAATGTACATGTACCAATTACGGAAAAAATTCCAGGATTACGCAAAGTGGAAATTACAAAAATTGTTGGGTCACCAACTGGTAAAAGCGAATATTACTTGTTGTGTGAAATGTACTATGATGATCATCAATCATTAAAAGAAGCCATGAAAACTGATGAAGCAAAAGCATCTGGGAAAGATTTAATGTCCTTTGCAGGAGATCTTGTAACAATGATGATAGGTGAGGAAGTTGAGTAATTATCAGTATATTTTCACTGAAATTGATGACGCTGTTGGCAAAATTATTCTGAATCGGCCTGAAGTGCTTAATGCGTTAAACAGGCCGATGATTACAGAATTAGTCAATGCACTTGAAACCTTTAATAAGAACGAAAATATAAAGGTGATATTATTAACTGCTAATGGAAGATCATTTGCGGCTGGTGCAGATATAAAAGAAATGAAAGAAGATGATCCGATTTATTTAGAAAAGTTGGATCAGTTTGCAGAATGGGACCGTATGTCATTGATTAAAAAACCAATTATCGCTGCCGTGCAAGGTTATGCTGTTGGTGGTGGATTTGAACTTGTATTAAGCTGTGATATCGTATTTGCTGCAGAAAATGCGAAATTTGGTTTTCCAGAAGTAAATTTGGGTGTGATGCCAGGGGCTGGAGGTACCGTGAAATTAACGAAAACAATTGGACCAAGAAAAGCTTTAGAGTGGTTATGGACTGGTGAATATTTCGATGCGAAAAAAGCATATGAATATGGTTTAGTCAATCAAGTACTTCCAGTTGAAGTTCTTTTTGATGAAGCAATGGCATTTGCTAAAAAAGTTGCCACACAGCCGCCACTATCAATCCGCTTAATAAAAGATACAGTTACAAAGGCGGTCGATTTATCTATTTATGAATCTATGCAATATGAAAGGAAAAACTTCTATTTGCTTTTCGCAACAGATGATCAAAAGGAAGGAATGCAAGCTTTTGTTGAAAAGAGACAACCGATATTCAAAGGAAAGTAGGTGGATTCGTTGTATGAAACTATTCTTTATAAAGTGAAAAATAAAGTTGCGTATTTAACACTAAATCGACCTGATAGTCTTAACGCTTTTAATGAAATCATGAATAAAGAAATTGTCCAAGCATTAAAAATTGCTGAAAAAGATCCGAGTGTACGTGCATTAGTGATTCAGGGGGCAGGCAGAGCCTTTTGTTCTGGAGAAGATTTAAAAAGTTTGGACAAAAATATTGATCTAGGTGAAATCATAAAAAAACGATATACTCCAATGTTAAAACAAATAGCTAGTTTCAGTAAACCGATTATTGCTTCTGTTAACGGTGTTGCTGCTGGTGCCGGGTTTAGCCTTGCACTTGCTTGTGATTTCCGAATTGTATCTGATAAAGCAACCTTTATCCAAGCGTTTATTAATATCGGACTTGTTCCAGATACAGGAAATTTATTTTATTTACCTAAACTTGTCGGTTCTGCGAAAGCAATCGAACTATCCATTTTAGGTGAAAAAATTACAGCTGGTGATGCTGAAAAGTACGGACTTGTGACAAAGGTGGTTCCTTTTGATGAATTAGAAAGCGAAACGGAAAATTTTGCTGAAAAACTAGCGAATAAACCGACAAAAGCAATCGAATTAATTAAGAACCTTATTCGAAAAAGTTATGAAACAAGATTAGATGAGTTTTTAGAATATGAAGCCTATAGTCAAAAAATTGCAGGGTCTACAGAGGATTTTAAAGAGGGTGTCCAATCTTTTGTTGAGAAAAGAAAACCAGTGTTCCAAGGACGTTAAAAGGAAATACTGATTAGACCGAAACACCAATTCTATCCATTATGTTTCTTTTAATCTATTAAAACTTTTTTATACGAACCGAAAAAAGATCGGTTCGTATAATCTTTTTAATATATAGGGGCTATATTAGATTAAATTGGAAATAAAATATAAATTATAGTAGAATCAGAATAATGAAAAAAGTAAAATGTTTAAAGTGTTAAAATTATGACAGAAAAATACTAGAAGGATGTTAATTAATGGAAAACATACCAAGTACTCGTTCAATGATTATTACATTGTATGGTGATTATATTCGACATTATGGAAATGAGATTTGGATAGGAAGTTTAATTGAATTGCTTGCAGCTTTCGGTTATAACGAGCAATCTGTAAGAGCAGCCATTTCACGGATGAGTAAACAAAATTGGTTGGAAAGTAGAAAAGAAGGAAATAAAAGTTTCTACTCATTAACTGAATTTGGGAAAAGACGGACGGAAGAAGCCGCTGGAAGAATTTATCAAGTGGAACCCGGTAAATGGGATGGAAAATGGCGGATATTCTTTTATAAAATACCCGAAGAAAGAAGAAAAGTTCGAGATCAACTTAGAAATGAATTAATTTGGAGTGGCTTTGCGCCTTTATCAAACAGTGCATGGATTAGCCCCAACGACTTGAAAGAACAAGTTTATACAATTGTAAAAAAATATGATATCGCTGATAATGTCAATTTTTTTGTTTCAGAAAATATTGGAACGAAATCAAACACACAGATCGTAAGTGAATATTGGGATATAGAGGAAATCAACCGAACATATGAAAAATTTATTAGTCTTTTTAAAGACGGGTATCAAAATGACGAAAGTAAAATTCGTTCAGGTAAGTTAAGTAATCAAAAGTGTTTTGTAAGGAGAGCATTACTCGTTCATGAGTACCGTAAATCTCTCTTTGTCGACCCAGGTCTCCCTAAAGAATTACTTCCTAACAAATGGAAGAAAGAGGAAGCAGTTCATTTATTTCAAAAATATTACCGTATTTTGGAACAACCAGCCAATGAATATTTTGAAGAAGTCTTTTCCAAAGGATATGGTAAAATTACCAAAAATTCTAATATAATGTAAAAAGATTTTCCGGCTTAATGTCAGTTATAAAAAAAATAGGATGTGTTTAGAATGAGAAATTCAATCACAGAAATTTTAAAAATAAAGTATCCCATTATACAAGGTGGTATGGGCAATATAAGTGATCCACTACTTGCAGCAGCGATTTCTAATGCTGGTGGATTAGGTACAATTGGTACAGGAAATTTGCCGATATCTGAAATTTCTAATAAAATAAAGGTGATGATTTCCAATACGACTAAACCATGCTGTGTAAATATCCCTATATCGGTACATCCATGTACAAAATTAGTTGCTGAAGAAGTGATTGCTCATCGTGTTCCGGTTGTTTCTCTTTCAGCTGGAAATCCTTCTGATTTAATTGGAATGTTTCATGAACATAATATAAAAGTTATTTGTGTAACTTCAACAGTTAGACAAGCCAAAAAAGCGGAAATACTAGGCGCTGATCTAATTGTTTGTGAAGGGTACGAAGCGGCAGGAATTAATTCACCAAATGAAAGTACTACAATGACATTAATACCTCAGGTGGCTAAAGAAGTTTCCATCCCAATTGTTGCAGCTGGTGGAATAGCTGATGGAAAAGGATTTGCAGCCGCAATAGCACTAGGTGCATCAGGAGTACAACTAGGAACTCGTTTTGTCGCTACTAAAGAAGCAAATTTCCATCCAAATTATAAAAAATCGATATTAAAAGCAAATGATGAGTCAACTGTCATAGTTGGAAGAAGTTTCAAACAGGTTAGAAGAATATTAAAAAATCATTATGCAGAAAGCTTACTAAATTTAGAGAATAAAAGAGGTAGTATTGAAGAATATAAAGAAAAAACAAGTGAAGAACGTCATTATATTGGTACAGTTGAAGGAAATGATCGAGAAGGATTTATGACAGGCGGTCAAATTGCAGGTTTAATTGAAGACCTCCCGACTGTTGCAGAAGTAATGGAAAATATGATCAATGAAGCAAAAGATATTTTAAATCCTAACTATTTTAACTTGTCTTTGAAGTTGATTTAAATTGGCTTACATACTAAAGAGTTTTTATGAAGTGAAGATAACCTACAAAAATTTGGATATGTATAGGAGGTTGTGATGATTAAAAAATATAAAACTACAGATCTTGTAAAAGCTGCCAACAATGGTGCCGCCCCTCCAAACTGTGATATAACATTACAAATAATTCCTGCCTATGCTAAAGATGGAATTGCAAAGGGAATTTGGAATGTTGATGAAAAGTTTATCAATGGTAACGGTGTCGTTATGGGAGGATATATTGCTTCTGCTGCTGATACAATAATGGCATATGCAATTTCATCAAAATTAAAAGAAAATCAATCTTTTGCATCCATTAATTTAAATACTACTTTTCATCGACCAGTGACTACTGGAACCGTTGAAGTAAAAGCAAAAGTTGAAAGAATAGGGAAAACAGTTGCCTACTTATCAGCAGAAATTATACAAAATGATAAAATAGTTGGAAATGCAGTATCATCAATCATGATTATTGATAACTAAACATTAACATAACAAACCTAAAAGCAGTTGTAATCTTTATAATTAAGGAGATGATTTTATTTTTTTTAATAGAGGTGAGAGTATGGATGAGACAGATATAAAATTATTAAAAATTTTGCAAGAAGACGGGAGGATTACGTTAAGTGAACTGTCCAAAAAATTGGCTCTAAGTAGACCAAGTGTAACGGAAAGGTTAAATCGACTAAAAGAAAAAGGAATTATAAACAAAATTTCAGCAACCGTTTCACCAGAAAAAATTGGCAGAAATATTTTGTTGTATATTCATGTAAGCGAATTAAGCGTTTCTTATAGTCATTTTGAAAAAATGACAGCTGAGCACCCAGACATTTTTGAATGTCATCGTTTGACTGGTGAAATGCATTATTTGTTAAAAGCAGCTGTGAAAGATATGGACCATTTAAATAAACTAATTGATTATTTAATAAAGTTCGGAATCATCCATACTTCAATTGTATTGAAATCTCCTGTATCCAATAAAAAAATCCTCCCAATTGATGAAAATTCCCCATGGCCTTTTGAAGAATAATTCTTCAAAAATTTTTTTATGACAAATGTGAAAGCTTAAACAATTTAGCTCACTTCTGAATCTTCTATACTGTTAACAGATAATGCTATTCATTTATTACTGAATATTCAAAATGAATTAAATTATTTTTCATTTTATTCTGATTGAATACGAAAAACTAAATTTTCTTTCGTTTTGTTATTCAAAATATTTCGTATATTCTTTATAATAGGTAACGAATGTTAGCAGCTTAAGATAAAACAATTTTGAAAGCGCTTAAATAAAAAGGGGGTATGATTATGGAAAATAGAGATCAATGGACATCCAGGCTAGGATTTATATTTGCAGCAGCGGGATCAGCGATCGGACTTGGTGCCATTTGGAAATTTCCGTATGTAGCTGGAACTAGTGGGGGAGGAGCATTCTTACTTATTTTCATTTTATTTACTGTTTTAGTTGGTTTACCACTTTTACTTGGTGAATTTATTATTGGTAGAACAACACAAAAAGATGCCATTGAATCCTTTAAAGAACTTGCTCCAAATAGTTCATGGCATTTGATTGGCAGACTAGGTATGGTTACATGTTTCATTTTACTTTCTTTTTATAGTGTTGTAGGCGGCTGGATTATCTTATATATCATTAAGGGAATTACTGGTGGACTAAGTGGGCTAACAAATGAACAATATCAAGAAGTATTTGGCCAAACAATATCTGATCCGCTGATTTCCATATCGGGTCATTTAATTTTTATGCTTATCACCATTTTTGTTGTTTCTAAAGGGATTGCTGAAGGTATAGAAAAGGCAAATAAAATAATGATACCTGGCCTATTTATTTTGTTATTAATTGTTATCCTTCGTTCTGTTACATTAGATGGTTCACATGTAGGAATTGAGTTTTTCTTTAAACCAGACATTTCGAATATGACATCTGAAACTTTACTTTTTGCTATGGGTCAATCTTTTTTTACACTCAGTGTTGGTGTATCTGTCATGATTACATATAGTTCTTACGTATCAAAGAAGGAAAGTCTACCTGCATCAGCAATTTCGATTGTTATTATGAATATTTTTGTTGCGTTATTAGCTGGTTTAGCTATTTTCCCTGCGGTCTTTTCTTTTGGACTACAACCTGACCAAGGACCAGTATTAATTTTTAACGTTTTACCTTTTGTCTTTGATCAAATTCCATTCGGTATCATATTTTTAGTTGCGTTTTTTATTTTGTTTTTGTTTGCGGCATTAACATCTGCTTTTTCCATGTTGGAAATAATTGTAGCTGTATTTTCTAAAGGTGATAAAACAAAACGAATGAAATTTTCATGGATTATTGGATTGTTAATATTTCTTGTTGGAATACCATCAGGCTTATCTTTCGGCGTATTAAGTGACATCACATTGTTTGATAAAATCATTTTTGATAATGCAGATTACTTAGTCAGTAATATTCTAATGCCACTTGGTGCATTGTTAATTAGCATTTTTATCCCATTAAAAATTTCGAAAGAAAGATTACTTGAAGAAATATCCAGTGGTTCATCTATTGGTAAGAAAATTTTTGCATCTTGGTATTTATTATTAAAATATTTAGTACCAATCGCGATTATCATCGTTTATTTAGATTTAATCGGCATTATTTAAATATAAAAATAAACAGAACTACGATTGTATATTTCTGAATATCAATAAAATTCATTATTGATTTAGTTACTTATGATTTTAAAGAGGTGTTTAATATGAAAATGATAGAAAAAGAATCATTGTTGAATGACTTTCTATTTTTTAACCTCATAGCAGAACATGAACAAGTTGTTTTTTGCAATGATCCGGATACAGGACTAAAAGCAATTATCGCCATTCACAATACAACACTTGGACCAGCATTAGGTGGTTGTCGGATGTATCCTTATTCTAGTGTGGAGGAAGCCTTAAAAGATGTACTTCGTTTATCAAAGGGAATGACTTATAAGTGTGCAGCTGCAGATCTAGATTTTGGAGGAGGAAAAGCTGTAATTATTGGTGATCCGGAAAAGGATAAATCTCCAGAACTTTTCAGAGCTTTTGGTCAGTTTGTTGAATCGTTAGGCGGAAGATTTTATACAGGGACAGATATGGGGACCACAATGGAGGATTTTGTTCAGGCCTATAAAGAGACAAATTATATTGTCGGTTTGCCAGAAAGTTATGGAGGTGGTGGAGACTCATCTATTCCTACTGCAATGGGTATTATATATGGTTTGAAAGCAGTAAATAAGACTCTATTTGGAAATGAAAGTCTTGGTGGTGTTACTTATGCCATTCAAGGTTTAGGGAAAGTTGGATTTAAAGTAGCTGAAAACTTGTTAGAAGAAGGAGCACATTTAATTGTTTCTGATGTTAATATGAATCGTTTAAAGGAAATTGAGGAAAAAGCAAATTCATTAAATGGGCGCATCAAGATTGTAAGTAATGAGGAAATATTTTCTCAAAATGCCGATATATTCGTTCCATGTGCAATAGGAGGAATTATTAACGATCAAACGATTGATCAATTAAAAGTCCAGGCAGTTGCTGGTTCTGCGAACAACCAATTATTAACTGAAGAACATGCATTGAAGTTATTTGATAAAGGGATTCTGTATGCACCAGATTATATTATAAATTCTGGAGGATTAATTCAGGTAGCCGATGAACTTTATAACATTAATAAAGAACGTGTCCTTGAGAAAACAAAACGTATATACGATACACTTATTGACGTGTTTCAACAGTCTGAACGTAATAACATTACAACACTTGAAGCAGCAAATTTTATGTGTGAACAAAGAATACTTTCAGCAAGAAATCGAAACAACTTTTTTAACCATTCTGTGAGACCAAAATGGAATATACTTAATTAATCAGGTAGGGAGGGTTTCAAATGAATCCACAATTTTCTTTGAAAAAAATCATTGACGATGAAGGCAATTTACTTGAGTCTTCATATAAAAGTGAAATAACAGATCAACTTACGAAGCGCTTTTATTATCATATGTATCGCATTCGATTGTTCGATAGAAAATCAATAAGCTTGCAACGACAAGGAAGAATAGGTACTTATCCTCCTTTTGAAGGTCAAGAAGCTGCCCAAGTTGGAAGCGCTTTAGCTTTAGATGAAAATGATTGGATGTTACCAACATATAGAGACCATGGTGCAACTCTAACTTTTGGATTTGATATGACGAAAACATTACTCTATTGGAAAGGGCGCGTAGAAGGGTGTGTTCCGCCGGAGGGAAAACGAATTTTTCCACCAGCTGTTCCTATTGCAACACAAATACCTCATGCGGCAGGGGTTGCTTGGGCAGAAAAATTGAAAGGTACCAAAAATGCTGTAATTGTTTACTTTGGAGATGGAGCAACATCTGAAGGAGATTTTCATGAAGGTTTGAACTTTGCGAGTGTATTAAAAGCTCCTGTTGTATTCTTTAATCAAAATAATGGGTATGCGATTTCTGTTCCAATCTCTAAACAAATGAATTCCCAAACGATTGCACAAAAAGCCGTTGCTTATGGTATACCTGGAATTCGTATCGATGGAAATGATTGTTTTGCCGTTTATTTTAATGTGAAAAATGCTCTTTATTCTGCGAGAGCTGGTAACGGACCTACATTAATTGAAGCAGTAACTTGGCGGAAAGGTGCACATACAACTGCAGATGATCCAACAAGATATCGGTCAGATGAACAAGGAAACAGTATTGTTGACCCTTTAATACGTCTCGAGCGTTTTATGAAGAAATACGGATTTTGGGAGCAAGATTGGTTTACTGAAATCGATGAAAAAATCAAACAAGAAATTGAATCATCTGTTGAAGCCATGGAAAGTTATCCAGATCCAAATGTCAATGATTTATTTGATCATGTATTTGCCGTATTACCAGACCAGTTAATGGAACAGAAAAAAAGTGTTCTCGAACAATTAAGGAGGGAATCTTATGGCACTTCAAATGGATAATTTGTTCGAACAAGTTGAGAGAGAAACTACCGAAAATTTAACGATTTTAGGCGCAATTAACCATGGTTTGAAAACTTTATTAGAAATGGATGAACGCATTCTTGTGTTAGGAGAAGATGTTGGAAAAAACGGTGGAGTCTTCCGAGCGACCGATGGATTGCAAAAACGTTTTGGAGAAGAACGTGTTGTGGATACACCGTTAGCAGAATCTGGCATTATAGGCACATCTGTTGGTTTAGCGGTAAATGGTTTCAAGCCGATTGCTGAAATTCAATTTTTAGGATTTATTTATCCAGCTTATGATCAAATTATGACACACGTATCCCGAATGCGGCAAAGAACTATGGGGAAATTGACTGTCCCAATGGTTATACGTGCACCCTATGGAGCAGGGGTTCGGTCACCGGAAATCCATTCGGACAGTTCTGAAGCCCTTTTTACACATATGCCTGGTATAAAGGTGGTTTGTCCTTCTACCCCATATGATGCAAAAGGGTTATTAATTGCGGCTGCAGAAGATCCAGATCCAGTCTTAATTTTAGAACCGATGAAGATTTATCGAGCAAAACGTGCCGAGGTTCCGGTTGGGTATTATAAAGTTGATTTAGGAAAAGGCCGAATTGTAAGAAAGGGAGACGATGTTACATTAATTGCTTGGGGAGCAATGATTCCTGTCGTGGAGAAAGCAGCTGAGGAAGCAAAGAAACAAGGTATAAGTTGTGAAATTATTGATTTACGAACTCTATATCCAATTGATCGGGATATGATTGCCGAATCCGTCCAAAAAACAGGCAGGGCCGTCATCGTTCATGAAGCATATGCTACAGGAGGACTCGGAAATGATATTGTCTCCATAATTAATGATACATCATTTTTATATCTACGTGCACCAATTGAAAGAGTGACAGGATTTGATGTACCGGTTCCATTATTCGCATTAGAAGAGCATTTCCTGCCAACACCACGGCGTGTTTTAGATGGCATTCTTAAAGTTGTTCATTTCTAAATCATATTGAATAGTTTCATAGGTTCATATAAAAAGATGAAGTACTAGTAGTATATAAATTTTACCCTTGAATTGATTTAGGGAAGGGGGAAAAGTGATGATAGCGGTAAAGTTGCATGATATTGGTGAAGGAATGACAGAAGGGGAAATTTTAAAATATTATGTTAAACCAGGTGACTATGTTAAAGCTGATCAGCCACTCTTAGAAGTACAAACCGATAAAATGGTAGCTGAATTACCTGCACCGACAGAAGGTACGGTTAAAGAAATTATCATTAAAGAAGGAACAACAGTAGAAGTTGGAACAACGTTACTTTATATAGAGGCCAAAAAAAAGGAAATTCAAAACAAACAAGTAGTGTCTGTTGCGAATGAAAAA
The DNA here is from genome assembly GCF_025660415.1 of Pallidibacillus thermolactis. Taxonomy (NCBI): domain Bacteria; kingdom Bacillati; phylum Bacillota; class Bacilli; order Caryophanales; family Bacillaceae; genus Pallidibacillus; species Pallidibacillus thermolactis. The sequence goes on along the minus strand of NZ_JAOUSE010000029.1, from coordinate 23,048 downwards.
ATAAAGACAGAGATTAAGGAAATGGTACCTTTTGAACAAAAACAAATCTTTTACACGCCGCATCGACGGGTGTTAGCAACACCATATACTAGAAAAATTGCACGCGATAACAATATTAATATTGAAGAAGTCCCAGCGTCTGATCCATCAGGAAGGGTGACAGAAGAGGATGTTTATCGTTATATTGAACAAAAAAGAAACTCAACAAAAACAATACCACAAAAAACGAAATCACTTTCTAATGAGGAAACTATACAACAAACAAGTCTAATAGAAGAAATCGCCTTGAATCCTATTCGGAAAAAAATCTCTAAAAAAATGACGAAATCAATTTTTACAATTCCCCATGTGACTTCGTTTGACGAAATTAACATGACAAAATTAATGAACATGCGAAAGGAATTAAAAGACTCAGGTTATTCAATTAGTGTAGCTGCATTTTTAATAAAAGCTCTTGTCATTGCATTAAAAGATTTTCCAGTATTTAATGCTGAATTGGATGATAAAAACGAAAAGCTTCATGTGAAAAAATACTACAATATTGGTATAGCAGTGGATACAACGGAAGGCTTACTTGTGCCTGTAATTCATAACGCAGATAAAAAGTCAATTCAATTCATTCATGATGAGATCAAACGTTTAAATGAACAGGCAAGAAATGGAAAATTAAAGATAGATGATATGAAAGATAGTACTTTTACTGTTAGTAATGTTGGTCCTCTAGGAAGTACTGGTGCTACACCAATAATTAATTATCCTGAAACGGCACTGATTGCATTTCATAAAACCAAAAAGATGCCGATCGTTTCTAAGAATGATGAAATTATAGTAGCTCAGATGATGAATGTATCATTATCTTTTGACCATCGTGTTGCCGATGGAGCTACAGCAGTAAATTTCATTAATCGATTTAAAGAATTAGTTGAAGAACCGAATATACTCTTACTGGAGTTGATATGAATGGTAGTTGGAGAAATTTGTCAAGAACGGGATTTAATTATTATTGGGGGAGGACCAGGTGGTTATACGGCAGCCATTCGAGCTGCACAATTAGGTATTAACGTAACATTAATTGAAAAAGATAAAATGGGTGGAATTTGTTTAAACAAAGCATGTATTCCATCGAAATTATATGCTTACACTGGAAAGAAAAAAGTTGAAATGAGACATCTCGAGAATTTAGGCTTTCCAAAAATCGATAACTTTAGTGATTTAACCCCTATATTAAATTATAAAGAAAAAATCTCAAAAACTTTACAAAGGGGAATTCAATCACTTTGTAAAGGGAATCAAATCGAAGTCATTACAGGAAAAGCAACATTTTTATCTAAAAACCGTATTGGCGTTGAAAATAGACACCAGTTTGATATTTTTGAATTTAAACAAGCAATTATTGCAACGGGAAGTATACCTAAAATGCAAAAGGGGATCGCGAACACTCAAAACCGCATGTTTCTTTCCCATGAAATATTTAATTTAAATGAAGTACCAGAGCATTTAATCGTGTATGGAAATGACTATATTGCTTTAGAAGTTGCTACAACGTTTCATGCGTTAGGAGCCAAAATCACAATTTTGTGGGAAAACAGTGAACTTCCTTTCGATCGTTCAATAAATAAAGAATTCTTACGAATTTTTAAGAAGAAAAAAATACAATGGATTAATTCAGTTTCGCTACAAACGGTTGAAGAAAAAGATGATCGTTTAATACTTACGATAAGTATTGGTAGTGAAGTTTCGGAAATTACAGGAACCCATTTATTCATCTCTGGTACTCGCTTACCAAACATAAAAGAACTTGGTCTTGAACGAATCGGTATGGAGTTTTTGAAAGAAGGTTTTATTAAAATAAATAAGAACCTAGAAACTTCGATTCCGAATATTTATGCAATCGGTGATGTAACCGGAACACCTTTTTTAGCAGTGAAAGCTATTAAGCAAGGAAAAGTCATTGCGGAACGATTAGCGGGGTGTAATTCTGAAGTTGATTTGACATTTTTACCAGAAATTGCTCATACTATACCACCGATGGCATCGGTAGGGTTATCTGAAGATGATGCGAAACGTGCGTATAAAGATATCCGTACAAATCAATTTTCACTTGCATCAAATGGATATTCAATGATTACTGGAGAAAAAGATGGTTTTATAAAAATTATTTCCGATGCAGAAAAGGACATCATTCTGGGTATACACATGATTGGCGATGGGGCAGTAGAACTATCGAGTACTTTCGTCCAGTTATTAGAAATGGCAGCAAAAGAAGAAGATGTGAAATTTCCTTTATATGCACATCCTAGTATGAATGAAGGATTATTAGAAGCTGTTGAAGGGTTGGTCGGCCTATCGATCCACACCATACCAAAACGAAATAAAAAAAATGAACCAATCCAATTATCATAGTTGAATCTCTCCCCTGTAATAACAGTATTCTGTATTATTAGGGGAGTTTTTTTATTTTTAGAACAATAAAAAACTTTAATATTTTACAACAATAAAGTTGACAATTATTAAAGTATCCTATAAATTTATTATAACTAAATAATAAGATTATTTTAAAATTTATATAGAATGGTGGATGCTCATGTAAAGAGGTATGTGTAACAAGATTGGATTATTTACAAACATTACTTTTCCTTTCCTGTTCCAGGACTTTGGATATAATGCTGGTTTTTGTTGCTGAAAAAATCACATATCTTTTTTTCATGAGTTCGCACTTAAACTTATTTAATTTGTATCACAAGATTCGAAGAACTCAGTTGAATTGAGTTCTTTTTTCTATTAAATTATAGCAAAAAAGGGGAATACTACTATGAGTGAATTAGAACGATATCGTGCTAAAATAGATGAAATTGACCGCCAATTGACGAAATTATTTGAAGAAAGATTACATATTGTAAATGATATTTGTCAATATAAGATTAACAATGATTTACCAGTTGAAAATCAAAAACGTGAAGAAGAAGTCGTAAATAAAAATATACAATACCTTGACAATAAAGGTTACAGTGAACAATTGAAACGCTTTTTCTATCATACTATCGAAATTGCTAAACAGGTCCAATACAAAAAGGTACGTGAACACAAAGCAAAAAATTCATTATCCCATAATACTGTTTCATCGGATATCACACATTTAAATATTGGTTACTACGGAGTAGAAGGATCCTTTTCAGAAGAAGCTATGTTAAAATATTTTGGCGACGTAAAACACGCAAAAAATTTTGTGGAATTTGAGGATGTATTTGATGCAATTAAAAACGGAGAAATTGATTATGGAGTTGTTCCGATTGAAAATTCATCAACAGGTACCATTTCTCAAGTGTTGGATTTAATTAATAACCGCGGGTTATATATAAATGGTGAGACAGTATTAAAAATTAATCAGCATTTAATTGGTATTCAAGGTACAAATTTAGACTCTATTAATGAAGTATATTCACACCCACAAGGTTTTGAACAAACTAGTGAATTTTTAAGAAGTTACCGCCAATGGAAACTAACTCCGTTTCATAGTACAGCGGATAGTGTAAAACTTGTGGCCGAATTAAATGATCCAACGAAAGCAGCAATTGCCAGTCAACGGGCGGCAGAAATTTACAATCTCAACATTATTAAAGAAAATATAAATAATAAAACCGGTAATTCAACCAGATTTTTTATCATATCTAAAAATCTGATTGCAAATGATACTTGCGATAAGATCAGCGTTGTATTCTCCTTGGAACATAAAGCAGGAACATTATATCATCTATTGAGACATTTTGCAGAAAACGATATTAATATGATGAAAATCGAATCAAGACCTCAAGAATTCGGTAACTGGAAATATTTATTATATGTAGATTTTGAAGGAAATATTGAGGAAGCAAGAGTGAACAAAGCTTTAGGATTAATCCAACAAGGTTGTGAATATTTCCGTTTACTTGGTTGTTATAAACAGTGTGATTTACTTGATTAGTAGAATTGGGTACGTTTCATAACGGAAACCTTATGAAAATAAAGACTTATCTAAACAAAGACGAAATCGATGAAGCACAAATTAATATCGCTATTTTAATAGTCACAAAGTGACTATTTAATTCCTAATGAAAGGATTATGAAATCGAACGAGAAGACTCCATTTATTGATTGTTGTAAAAATATTATTACATCATAAATAAGAAAGATGTATATGAGCTCATTAAGAATCACTGTATATGATAGATATATTTACAATAATTGATAATAAATGTTTATATTACAATAAATAAATTATGCTATAATAATATTGTTCAAAAATTTTATAAAGGACTCGTTCGAGGAGATCTTTTTATGGGGAATATTCGAGATATATTTACATTCTTTTTCTGTTTATTTTGTGTTATCGTATTTTCCTTTGTTTTATATTTATCACTATTTAATGAAATTCTCATATCAAAATTAATTAAAATTCTCTTTTTACTTATTATTATTTTTAATGGTGTTTTTATTGTCTTTGGTTTTAAAAATAATCAACACTGGCAAATAAAATTTAATAAAAATATTTCAACGATAGCAGTTATATTATTAGTCATTATTTGGATCATTTTATATTTTAATAAGTAAGTAGATAAAAACGGACAATCCTATCTGGAGATTGTCCGTTTTTATTTATTCATTATATTTCTGGAAAATTAGTGTTGCATTGTGTCCACCAAAACCAAGTGAGTTAGACATAACAATTTGTAAATCTCGCTTTTTAGCTTTATTTGGTACATAATCTAAATCAAGCTCTTCATCGGGAGTTTCATAATTGATTGTCGGAGGCATAATCCCGTCACGAATAGATAGTACAGAAAATACGGCCTCAATTCCACCAGCACCACCAAGTAAATGGCCAGTCATTGATTTGGTCGAACTCACCGCTAGTTTATAAGCATGATCTTTAAAGACAGCTTTAATAGCTTTTGTTTCATAAAGATCATTATAGTATGTCGAAGTACCATGGGCATTTATGTAATCCACTTCGTTATAGGAAATGCCTGCGTCATCTAAGGCAGCCAGCATTGCTCTTTGTGCTCCTTCACCATCTTGAGCTGGTGCAGTAATATGATAAGCATCACCAGTTGCACCATAGCCTACCAATTCAGCATAAATTTTTGCATTTCGTTTTCTAGCATGCTCTAATTCTTCTAAAACAAGAATGCCACAACCTTCACCGAGGACAAACCCATCACGATTTTTGTCAAATGGTCGACTCGCTTTTTTCGGATCTTTATTTCTGGAAAGCGCACGCATATTTGAAAATCCAGTAATCGTCATATCCGTAATTGCTGCTTCGGTTCCTCCAGATATCATGACATCTGCTACTCCATTTTGAATAGCTCGGAAAGCATCTCCAATGGAATTAGCACCGGAAGCACATGCGGTGACAGAGCAATTATTGATGCCTTTGGCACCGGTAATAATTGATACGTAACCAGAAGCCATATCCGGAATAAACATCGGAATTGTAAATGGACTGACTGCTCTACCGCCTCTTTTCATGAATCTGCGATGTTGTTCATTATATTCTCCAATTCCTCCAATACCCGAACCTATCCATACTCCAGCCCGTTCTGCTTGGATATTTTCCCCTATAACGAGATTTGCATCTTCTAATGCCATTTTACTTGCTGCGATTGCAAATTGTGTGAAACGACCCATTCTTTTCACTTCTTTTTTGGGAATATAGTTTTCTGGATGAAAATCTTTCACTTCAGCAGCAATTGTTACATCGATTAATTCTTTATCTACAGAATTGATTACATCTATACCGGATACACCTTCCAAAATATTTTTCCAACTCGTTTCTGAATTATTGCCAAGAGGAGTAACTGCTCCAACACCTGTAACAACAACTCTTCTTTTCATAAATTTTTCACCAACCTATTCTTTCTTTTATGAAGTATAAATAAATCCTATAAAAATGTTCTATATCCATTATAACGAGTTTGTCAATAATGATAAAAAAAGAATGATACATTCGTTGGATTTTTCTCTTAATGAAAAAATAAATTTTATAAACATTACACTTCTTCATTTACAAAGTTAAAAATTTATTCGCAAAAAATAACAAAAGGTGGTAAACTATTGGCAGAATCTTAAGGTGGAGGGACTTCCCTTGGTAAAAGAAAAAGACATACAAACTTGGGAGATATACGAAAATATACTTGAACAATACATACAAGCAATTGGCAAAAATATGAGTTTATTCGGGATATCACCGTCGGTAGGCCGTTTATTCGGTGTATTATATTTTTCTGATCATGCAATGACTTTAGATGAGATGGGGCAAGCATTGTCCATGAGTAAAACAAGCATGTCAACAGGCGTCCGCATGCTTTCTGATTTAAAAATGGTGGAATTGATACATAAAAAAGGTATAAGAAAAGATTTATATCAAACAGAAGAAGATTGGTATAAATCATTTACTTCATATTTTGGTACACGTTGGCGGTTAAAAACAGAAACAAATTTGGATGAAACGATTGAAGCGATTGATAAATTAATGGTTTTACTCGAGCGTACAAACGATCAAGAACTGAAAGAAAAGATAAACAAGGATATCGAAAAATTAAATTATGCAAAGAGTTATTATGTATGGTTAATGAAATTTATCAAAGTAGTTGAATCAGGAGAAATTTTTCAATATATTCCAAAAGACCATTCGAAATGATTAAAGGATTAATGGTTGTCTTTGTTGACAACTGTTAATCCTTTTTTTTGAAAGGAGTATTAAATGAGATCCCTCCATACTTAGAACTTTTTGAAGAATTTTAGAGGATTTTGGAGAATTATAGAGAAAAATGGTATATAGTTTGTACAGAAAAAACTGTACAAAAAATACAAACGGAAAATAATGTTTGTACTTAAATTAAATTTAATGTATAGTGAATTGGTGACGTTAAAAAATAAACCTAAGAAAATAACAGGATCCTAGCTCTTTTTCTGTTCTAATTTGAAAGAGGTGAAAATTTTGCCGATTATTGAAGTTAATAATTTAACCAAAATATTTGGTAAAAATGTAAAACAAGCGATGAAGCTTTTAAATGAAGGCTCATCAAAGGACGAAATTTTAAAAGAAACAGGTTGTACAGTGGGTGTAAACAAAGCAACCTTTTCCGTAGAAGAAGGGGAAATTTTTGTTATTATGGGATTATCAGGTAGTGGGAAATCTACCTTAGTCCGCTTATTAAATCGGTTGATTGAACCGACATCCGGTACGATTTTAATCGAGGGTGAAGATTTATCGAAAATGGATAAAAACGCTCTTCGTCAAGCACGTAGAAAAAAAATGAGTATGGTATTTCAACAATTTGGTTTATTCCCTCATCGAACCATTCTAGAAAATGCTGCTTACGGTTTAGAAGTTCAAAACATCTCAAAAGAGAAAAGGGAAGCGAAAGCAAAAAGCGCATTGGAATTGGTAGGTTTAGGGAATTATTTACATCAAAAACCTGGACAACTTTCAGGCGGTATGCAACAGCGTGTTGGTTTGGCTAGAGCTTTAACAAATGATCCAAAAGTATTGTTAATGGATGAAGCTTTTTCCGCATTGGATCCGCTCATTCGAAAAGACATGCAAGACGAACTCCTCGATTTACAATCAACCATGAAAAAAACCATTATTTTTATTACCCATGATTTAGATGAAGCATTACGATTAGGAGATCGAATTGCTCTAATGAAAGATGGAGCAATTGTTCAGATTGGTACTCCAGAGGATATTCTTGTTAATCCTGCAAATGAATATGTAGAACGATTCGTAGAAGATATTGATCGTTCTAAAGTGTTAACTGCACAACATATTATGAAGCGTCCAGAATCAATTAATATTAATAAAAGTGGACCAAGAGTTGCCTTAGAACGAATGCGTGAAGCAGGAATATCTTTAATTTTTGCTGTTGATAATGAACGAAACTTTAAAGGATATGTTACAGCAGAAGATGCGTCCGATGCACTGAAAAAAGGAATTACAGATTTAAATGAAATTGTTAAGAATGGTGTTCGTAGAGTTGATAAAGATACAACATTAAATGAAATTTTCTCCATTGTTCATGATTCACCAGTACCTGTTGTCGTATTAGAAAATAATAAATTAAAAGGTGTGATTGTACGAGGTGCTGTCATCGGAGCTCTTGCTGGTGAAGGTGAGGTGAACATGTAAAATGATAAAATTTCTTAACTTTATACCTGAAATACCAATTGCAGACGCAGTAGAAAGTGCAACGGATACTATTACTGAGGTATTTGCATTTCTATTCGACCCGATTTCTAAACATTTCGGTCAATTTATGGAATTCTTTGCAGAAGATTTTCTAATGTCAATACCTGCTTTTATACTCATTCTACTCATTGCAATACTGGCATTTTTTGTAAGTGGAAAAAAATTCGGGCTCCCTATTTTTTCTATTATTGGTCTTTGGTTAATTTACAACCAGGATCAATGGGAAAACTTAATGTATACAGTTACTCTAGTTATTATTGCAAGTGTTTTATCAATAATCATTGGTATTCCATTTGGAATTTTAATGTCTAAGAGTAAAATTGCCAATACTATTATCAAACCAATATTAGACTTTATGCAAACAATGCCTGCGTTTGTATACTTAATTCCTGCTGTTGCATTCTTTGGAATTGGCATGGTTCCAGGTGTATTTGCTTCCTTAATTTTCGCAATTCCACCTACCGTACGCTTTACAAATTTGGGTATTCGACAAGTTCCAAAGGCATTAGTCGAAGCTGCCGATGCATTTGGAAGTACAGGTGTACAGAAATTATTTAAAGTGGAATTACCTATGGCAAAACCAACGATTATGGCGGGGATTAACCAAACCGTTATGTTAGCACTATCCATGGTAGTTACTGCATCAATGATTGGTGCTCCAGGTCTTGGAAGAGATGTTTTATCTGCTCTTCAACGTGCAGATGTAGGTACTGGTTTTGTTGCTGGTATTGGAATTGTAATCTTAGCCATTATTATTGACCGTTTAACTCAAGGAGCAAACCGCAAAAAAAATTAAGTGAAAGACTTTTCAAATTAAGATAAGTTTCTATTTTTTTAAAGGAGGAGTTTGACGTATGGTAAAAATCAACTGGAAAAAGCTTGGGATTACTGTAGGATTATCTCTTGCTTTATTTACAGCTGGTTGTTCGTCTAATGAAGAAGATAAAGCTGACACTGTAGGAAAGGGCCAAGAGGTTGAACTTGCCTACGTGGAATGGGATTCTGAAGTTGCGTCTACTCATGTTATTGCTAAAGTGTTAGAGGATTTAGGTTATAATGTTAAAATTACTCCTCTAGATAATGCAGTAATGTGGAAATCAGTAGCAACAGGCGATGCTGACGCAATGGTTTCCGCATGGTTACCTGGAACACATCAGGCACAATACGAAGAATACGGTGACAAAGTTATTGATTTAGGTCCTAATCTAGAAGGTGCAAAAATCGGTTTGGTTGTACCATCTTATATGGATGTGAACTCAATTGAAGATTTAACAGATGAAGCAGGCAAAACGATTACCGGTATTGAAGCCGGAGCTGGAGTTGTTCAAGCAACTGAGCGAGCATTAGAAGAATATTCAAATCTTGCTGATTGGAAGTTGGAAACTTCTTCAAGTGGAGCAATGGCAACTGCTTTAGGACAAGCCTATGAAAAAGAAGAAGAGATTGTCGTTACTGGATGGTCTCCACACTGGAAATTTGGTAAATATGATTTAAAATATTTGGAAGATCCTAAAGGTGTTTATGGAGCCGAAGAAACCATTAATACGATGGTTCGTGAAGGTTTAGAAGAAGATATGCCAGAATTATATCAAATACTTGACAATTTCTATTGGACAATGGAAGATATGGAAGAAGTAATGCTTATGATTCAAGATGGAGAAGACCCTGAAGATGCAGCTGCAAAATGGGTGGAAGATAACGCAGATCGTGTTAAAGAATGGACAGAAGGAATTAAATAATTTAGTAAAATAAAGTCTAAGACCTATCTTTTCATACGAATATGTATTGTTTGAAAAGATACGGTCTTTTTTTATCTATATATGACAATTTTGTAATTCGTTAATTATCACTTTCATATTTATTATATGAGGTGATTTTATGGACATTGGATATATGTTAAGACGTATGGCAAATGATCATTTAGAAGGAAAATATAAAATTGCCATACAAGAAGAATTAGGAAGAAACTGGACATATGAGGAATTACACTTAATATCTAATAGGTATGCAAATAAATTACAAGAATTAGGGGTAAAAAAAGGCGATCGGGTAGGTATTCTACTCTATAATTGCTTAGAATATTTTGGTCTATATTTTGCAATTGCAAAATTAGGAGCGATTGCAGTAAGATTAAATTTTCGCTTAACAAGTTTTGAATATGAATATGCACTCAATGATTCTAAACCAAAAGTTTTAATTTTTCATTCAGACTTGATTGAGAAAATAGAACCAATTATTATGAAAACCTCCATCAAACACTTTATATGTCTTGCTGACAAATCATTCAGTATACCTAAATGGTGTTTAGACTTTGATACATTATCCAATGGGAAAGAACAAGAAGTATTGAATACTATTCATTTACAAGATCCTGTTATGCTTATGTATACTTCAGGAACAACCGGACGACCAAAAGGAGCAGTTTGGACACATGATACAACTCTATGGTTTGCTACAATTCAATCACTTAAATGGAAATTTTCTGGAGAAGAAGTTGCCATGACTACAGGACCTTTATATCATGTAGGAGCTATGGAGGATATCGCGTTGCCAATTTTATTAATGGGTGGAACCGTCATTATAACCAAAAGTAAGGGATTTGAAATTACTCGGATTTTAAATGTTGTCGAAAAAAAGAAAGTTAGCCACATTTTCTTATTTCCTTTTATGATATATGAAATGTTACATTTAAAAGATTTAAAAAAGGACAAATTAAAACATTTACAAATGATTTTCACAGGTGGCGATCCTTTAATGCCATGGGCATTAGAAACGTTAAATAAACAATTTCCACATATCGGAATTGTACAAGTATATGGTTTAACTGAAGGACAGCCGATTGCTGCGTCACTGGATCCACAGGACAGCTTGAAAAAAGGACATACTGTCGGAAAACCAATGCCTCTAACAGAAATAAAAATTATTGACGATGAAGGGAATGAATTACCTCCTGGAACTGTAGGTGAAATTGCAATTAAAAGTCCGGCTATTTCAATCGGATATTGGCGTAAACCAGAAGCTACTGCCCAAACTTTTGTTGATGGTTGGTGTCATACAGGAGATTTAGGTATTTTAGATAAAGATGGTTATTTAACGATTGCTGGTAGAAAGAAAGATATGATTCGAAGTGGTGGAGAGAATATTTATCCTGTTGAAATTGAGGATGTATTATACAGACATGAAGCTATTAAAGATGTGGCAGTCATTGGTATTCCGGATCCAAAATATATTGAAACCGTTTGTGCAATCATTGTTAGAAAAGAAGAAATGGAAGTAACAGAAGATGAGATCATTAAATTTTGTAAGCGATATTTAGCAAGTTATAAAAAACCTAGGAAAATTATTTTTGTCGATTCGTTACCAAGAACTGCTTCTGGTAAAATCCAAAAATATGTCCTTAGAAATACTTATGGAAGCCTGCAGCTTAATAAAGAGACATAGGAACAAATTCCTATGTCTTTATGTTATTATATAAATAGCAATGATATTTTAAGCCGTTATCATTATCTTTAATCATTCGTCTTTTACCAGGTATTGCCATTTAGGAAGCCTGTACTTTTTGAAATAACAACACAAGATTATTCATACATAAAACCATTTAATGAATTGATGTCACATGTTTAAAATTGGAGCGGCTGCGACATATGTAAAATCTTTATGATTGATTTTAGATTATGAATATAATAAAGATGGAATGTATCGAAATTACACATATCTACAACACAGGGGGACAGTCTATGGCAAGAAAATGTGTAGATATAAACAAACTCTTGGAGGAAACAAAGGAATTAGAGCATATTGACACAAGTTTTGAAATGATACGTATTGATATTGACGCATTACTTGATGAACAAGAAATATGCGAATTATCAGATAAAAATCAAGAGTAATGAATAATTAGAACACAATCTATTAATCATTTTTATTAAGCTGTCTGAGCATAATAACCACATCCAAATTTTCCTCATTTTTCTGCAATAAAACTTCAATATGTTTCATAAAACCAACATATGACATTATAGTTATAAACACACATAATAAGGGACTTTGTAAGAAGTCCCTCACTCTTAGTATTGATATCTTTTCATCGTGCACATAGTGAATACTAGTGCAGGTATTGTACAAGCTATCATGCCTAAAAAGGCCAATTGCGGTGAAATTTCATATAAGAAGCCGGTTCCGAATGAAAGGACAGCATTAATTAAACTCATACCAAAAGCTGAGTACAAACCTTGAGCTGTAGATATTTGGTTAGTTTCTAGATTCTCAGAGATGTATTTAATAAATGCATAATGAGCAATTCCAAAAGAGACGACATGTAAAGTTTGAGATATCATAAATATATGTACATTCGGAAATAGAAATATGATAAGCCATCGAATTGAAGAACCGACGGACGCAATGATATACATAGTTGATACTTTCAAATGTTGAAAATATCGATCGGCAATTGCAAAAAAGATGATTTCCAATAAGATAGCAAGATTCAATATAATCCCGATGTAAAAACTATTTACACCAATTTCTTGCAAATAAATAAACCCATAATTGTAATAAGACGTATGGGCACCTTGCAATAATATCGAAATAATAAGGACAATTAAGAATCGGCTTGAAGTAAGTAATTTTAAAATACTATCATATTCAACTTTTTGTGTTGTAAATTTTGGTTTCGTTTGTATGATGTCAGGTGTTTTTTGATACATTGTAAATGCCATAAAAAGTAGACCAATACACATAATCCAAAATATCGCGGCATCAGTAAAAAGTGATGTAAAGGTACCAACAATTATCAGTCCAACGGCATAACCAATTGAACCGTACGCACGACTTTTACCATAATTAATATGATCAGTGGCTACTAAAATTGTTGCACTACTTTCAATTGCAGGTAAAAAGTTCGGATAAATAGCGTTAAATATAATTGTAATAATAAATAGTGGTAAAAATGTTTCCGATGGTATGTATAAGAAAAGAATAATAATGGATAAAATTGAAATCCACTTCATTACAACAGATAGGGAAAATTTAATTGTAAAAATTGGATATAAAAAAAGATTTGATATAGATCTGCTCATCATTCCAGCGCCAATAACAATACTCGCCATACCAACAGAAAGATTTTTCTCATTGGTTAACCAGCCAGTCCAATACGGAAGAAATATCCCCCAAGTAATAAAAAATGAAAAGAAATTTAATGATAGCCATTGTTGATTTTTCATAAAATAATTCCTTCCTATACAAAAATAATTTCGAATAAATAAATTCATGCTAATAGCGTATCACATTTTTTATCATTTTAGTTGATCAAAATGAGTGTGGTGGGGAATAATATAGTTTTATATATATATATTATGTAAACTTACTTGATCTATCATAGGGCTGAAAAAATTTTTCAGCCCTATATAAATATCTCTATCGTTCTGTTTTCTCAGCTTTATTTTTATCAGGGAAGAGTAAACTAAATACAATACCAAAGAAAGCAGCTATAAAAAAGGTAGTAAATCTTGATGTAATGATGGAATCAAGTGGTGTACTGATCCAAAGGACCGTAAATACAAATCCAGATATAATTGTTGCGATAACTCCTATACTGGAATAACGTTTCCAAAAGAAAGTCATTAAAATAGCAGGGGAGAGTGTGCAACCGATGCCAGCCCAGGCCCAACTAACGATTAAGTATACAAGTGATTCTGAAGTAAGTGCAATCATCATGCCTAACAATCCACTCAGAATAATTGTAATACGTGAAGCTAATACTAATTGTTTATCCGTTAATTTTATCCCAAGCGATTTATGAATAATGTCTTCACTTACAGAACTCGTTACGACAAGTAATTGCGAGTTTGCTGTTGTAATAATTGCAGCCATTATCCCTGCTAGTAATATTCCACCAAACCAAGCAGGAGTTAAATCTAATATCATTGTTGGTAAAACTGTTTCCACATCAGCAAAAGATTCTTGTTCATACATCACGATTGCAGCTAAACCAATTGCAAATGCACCTGCATACGCTAATATTGTCCATACCGTACCTACAATTTTCGCTTGCCTAGCTTCTTTTTCATTTTTTAAGGCCATAAATCTCGCGCTTAATTGCGGTTGTCCGCCTAAATAACCGAAAAACCATGAAAAGTTGTTAAAAAATAACACACCAATTGCAAAACCTGTTGCACCACCAAAAAGTGAATCAAAATTTGGACCCGCTTGAATAAGTGACTCACTAAGAGATAAATCATTACTTCCTATATAAATAAATGCTATTATTGGTAATACAACCAAAGTTAAAAGCATCATTATACTTTGAATCATATCTGTCCAAACAACAGATATAAACCCACCAAAAAAGGCAGTTAAAATAACGAGTAGTGTTGTTAATACAATACCAGTGGTCAAATTCATATCGAAGGAAGTAAAAAATAATTTACCTGCTCCAGCAAATTGAGCTCCGATATAAAACATGAAGAAACCGGCAATTAATAATGTAGATAACCAACGAATAATATTTCCATTTTGACCAAATTTTGAAGCTAGGTAATCTGATAAAGTTAAAACTTTTTCCTTTTCCGCTTCTTTCATAAACCGACTTGCTAAAAAAACCCATGCAAAGATAATGCCAACTGCTATACCGACCGCTACCCATATACCTGAAAGTCCAGTTGTAAATACAAATCCGGTAAATCCTAATAACAACCATGCTGATTCACCAGTTGCACGTTCAGAAAAAGCTAGGGCCCAACCCGGTAACTTTTTTCCACCAAGTAAGAAATCCGAATGCGTAACACTGTTTCTACTAGTTAAGTAAGCAATCAAAATAATCACAATAAAATATAAAATAAAAACGCCTAAAACTGTGCTATTCATATAATCCCTCCTATACAGATGATGACACACAAAATGTAAACGTTTACATTAACTCGGTAAATATCACCTCCCTAATTCAAAACTTTAGGATGGAGAAAGTAAGGCATCTATCCATTATAATATTATGAAAATTACGTCAACAAATGACCGATAAAAAAACTCTTGTTATACAAATGCTTGTTAAGGCAAATAAGGCAGAGTACAGGCTTCTTGCTGGAATTGTTAGAGAAGGTCTATAATGGTGGTATTAAAATCGTTGTCATTTACAAATACATAGAAGAATGATCCTTATTTTTCAGTTATTAAAGTATAACTAAAACAGAGGGGGAAAAGTGATGAAATTTGATGTCCATGGTAATACATTACAATTGATCGTTGGGGATATAACCAAACAAACAACAGATGCCATAGTAAATGCTGCTAATGGTTCTTTACTTGGAGGTGGAGGTGTAGATGGAGCTATACATAAGGCCAGCGGTCCAGAACTTTTAAAAGAATGTAAACAAATTCGAAAGGAGAAATTAAAAGGGGAGTATCTCCCTACAGGTGAAGCAGTTATTACAAAAGGCTATCAATTACCTGCAAAATATGTCATCCACACGGTAGGTCCAATTTGGACGGGGGATAATGTCAATGAAAAGAATAAATTATTGGCTAATTGTTACATCAACTCTTTAAGTTTAGCAAAAAAATATCATTTACAAAGTATCTCTTTTCCATCAATCTCAACGGGAGTATACCGATTTCCAATCGATTCAGCTTCAAAAATTGCCCTGACAACGATCGTGAAATTTTTACAAAAAAATAACTTCGGAACAGTTGTTATGACGTTATTTACTAAGGGAGATTTTGAGATATATCTTCAATCTGCATTTGAAATCTTGGAACAAAACTCGGATGCCTCTTAAAAATGACTATTCGTTATTAATTTTTAACAAACTAGATTTATACAACTTAAAAAATCAAATTTTAAAACGTAATTAACAAACCCCTTGGATGAAAACCATTTACTGTGACAAAATAGACTGTTCCATTCATATAAGGAACAGTCCGTATATTTTCAATACACTATATCTATTTTTATTTGATTGTTTTCTATATCGATTTCAATTGTTTGTCGAGGTTGAATTTTTCCAGCAATGATGTGCTTTGCGAGAGCTGTCTCAATATGTTTTTGAATATATCTTTTTAAAGGTCTTGCACCATAAACTGGATCAAATCCATTTTCAGCAATAAATTTTTTTGCGTCATCAGTCAATGTGATTGTAATTTCTTTTTCAGCTAAGCGCATTTGCAATTCTTTTAAGAACTTCATTACAATGCCTTTAATGTTTTCTAACGTTAATGGTTTGAATAAGATTATTTCATCAATACGGTTTAAAAATTCTGGACGGAAATGACCTTGTAATTCATTCATAACAAGATTGCGTACTTCTGAACTAATTTCATCAGTATTTCCTTTATTTTCTGTTAAATAATGGGAACCAATATTTGATGTCATTATAATGACGGTATTTTTAAAGTCAACAGTCCGACCTTGTGAATCTGTAATACGTCCGTCATCTAACATTTGTAGTAAAATATTAAATACTTCAGAATGTGCTTTTTCTATTTCATCAAAAAGAATGACCGAATATGGGTTTCGCCGAACAGCTTCCGTTAATTGTCCACCTTCTTCATAACCGACATATCCTGGAGGAGCTCCAATTAAGCGGGAAACAGAATGTTTTTCCATATATTCAGACATATCAATACGAATAATATGATCTTCACTATCAAATAAGTTTTCGGCTAATGCCTTAGCTAGTTCTGTTTTTCCAACCCCTGTCGGTCCAAGAAATAAAAATGATCCAATTGGACGATTAGGGTCTTTAATGCCTGCACGCGCTCTTAAAATAGCATCGGAAACGAGACTGACAGCATCACTTTGGCCAATGACTCTTTTTTCTAACATGCTTTCTAATCGGAGCAGTTTTTCTCTTTCGCTTTCTACTAGTTTAGTAACTGGAACACCTGTCCATCGTGCTACGATTTCAGCAATTTCCTCATCTGTTACCTCTTCACGTAGTAAACGGTTTTCTTTATTTTCTTCAACTCTTTTTTCCAAATCATTTAATTCTTTTTCAAGTGCAGGTATTTTTCCGTGTCTTAATTCCGCAGCCTTATTCAGATCGTATTCATTTTCGGCATTTTCTAACTCTCGTCGTAATTGTTCCAGTTGTTCACGTTTTTCTTGGACCTTTTGTATCGCTTCTTTTTCCACTTGCCATTTTGCTTTCATTTCATTTAATTGATCACGTAGTTCAGCAAGTTCTTTTCTTAAACTTTCTAATCGTTTTTTACTTATCGGATCTTCTTCTTTAGACAAAGCTGCTTCTTCGATTTCTAATTGCATTACTTTACGGTTCACTTCATCAAGTTCTTGGGGCATGGAGTCGATTTCAGTACGTATGGTTGCACAGGCTTCGTCCATTAAATCAATCGCTTTATCGGGTAAAAAGCGATCGGTGATATAACGGTCCGATAGCGTGGCTGCAGCAACAAGTGCGCGATCATGTATTTTAACTCCATGGTGAATTTCATACCTTTCCTTAATCCCTCTTAAAATGGAAATCGTATCTTCTACATCTGGTTCTTGTATTAAGACCGGTTGAAAACGTCGTTCTAAAGCTGGATCTTTTTCAATGTATTGCCGATGTTCATCTAATGTTGTTGCACCTATGCACCGGAGTTCACCTCGAGCTAACATCGGTTTTAACATGTTCCCTGCATCCATTGCCCCATCAGTCTTACCTGCACCGACAATCGTGTGTAATTCATCAATAAAGAGAATGATTTTTCCGTTGCTTTTTTTTACTTCATTTAATACAGCTTTAAGGCGTTCTTCAAATTCTCCCCGGAATTTCGCACCTGCAACTAAAGCACTCATATCTAATGCAAATATAGTTTTCTCCTTTAAACCTTCGGGTACATCTTTCCGAACGATACGTTGAGCTAGCCCTTCTACAATTGCGGTTTTACCGACACCAGGTTCTCCTATTAAAACAGGATTATTTTTTGTTTTTCGAGATAAAATACGGATAACTTGGCGAATCTCGCTATCTCGACCTATGATTGGATCGACTTTACCAGAACGAACTTCAGCAACTAAGTCTCGACCATATTTTTTTAATGCTTCGTATGTACTTTCTGGATTTCGTGATGTCACTCGTTGATTCCCCCTGATTTCTTGAATGGCTTTAGACAAATTTTCATTAGTTACCCCGAGCGTTTTTAACATTTTTCCTATATCAGAATTAAGTTGTACTGAAGCTGACAAGATGTGTTCAACAGACATATATTCATCTTTTAAAGATCTCATACTATTTTCAGCCTCAGCAAAAACTTTTTGCAATTGATGTGTAATATAAAACTTACCTTGCTCAACACCACTTCCTGTAACCTTTGGTTTTTTATTTAAATGAAGAATTAAATGTTGTCGAAATTCTTCACCATTCAGATTAAGTTTTTCTAAAATAGATGTGATGAGATTTTGTTCATCCTCTATAATCGCTAAATAAAGATGGACTTCATCGATTTCTTGATGATTTTCTCGAGTTGCGATGGATTGTGCTTGAATAATCGATTTTTGTAACCGCTCTGTCATTTGATTGATATCCATAACACCACTCCTTGACCAAATTTGACCTTTAAATAGTATAAATCAAAATACTTTAATATGTAAAGGGACACATGTTACAATATTTAAGTTAACAATTGAAACCGATTTCTTCTAATCAATGTTAAAAAATTGTCAAAAAATAGTTACAGAAAGTGGATTGGAATGCGTTATATTTTTATGTACGGTATAAAAATCATTTGAAATGTTGTTGAAAATAGAAGGGAATTGCAATATGAATAATCGAGTGTATTTCTTGATGGTTATCGCTTTTATTGTCGGGATTGTTGAATTAATAATAAGTGGAATTTTAGATTTAATTGCTGAAGATTTACATGTAAGTCTAGGACAGGCAGGTTGGTTGATCACTGTTTTTGCTTTAATATTTGCATTTATGTCACCTGTATTACTTGTCGCGACAGAGAAGGTCGAACGAAAAAGGTTAATGTTAATTTGTTTATGGATTTTCTTATTAGGAAATATTATCACGATTTTTAGTCCGAATTATGCAGTGGTTTTCTTTGGTCGGATTGTAACAGCTTTAAGTGGGGCATTACTTACGATCCTCTGTTTAGTAATGGCACCTGCTATGGTCGAACAACAATATAAAGGTCGAGCAATTGGAATTATTTCTATGGGGGTTTCAGGTGCACTTGTTCTTGGTGTTCCTATTGGTCTGGTATTAGGGAACAACTTTGGATGGAGAGCTCCCTTTATTATGGTTGCGATCCTGACTATAATTTCAATCGTTGGAGTTCATTTTTTGATGAATCGTGTACAGCCGATGAAAGCAGTTCCATTACGCGCCCAAATTGCTAGTTTAACAAATCCGAAAGTTTTCTTCGCATTACTGACAACATTTTTATACATGTCAGGACATACTGCTTTATATGCCTATTTAAAACCTTTTATTGAAGAAACAATGGCATTAAATGGAACAATGGTTAGCTTGATTTATTTTATTTTTGGATTATCGGCCGTCAGTGGGGGCGGTATTGGAGGCGCACTTGCAGATAATTATGGATCGCGAAAAACAATTTCAATCAGTCTAGTCCTGTTTGTTTTCACTTTTGTCACCATTCCTTTTACTACAAAAATTGTCCCTTTATTTATCATTGTATCGATCATTTGGGGGATTTTAAGTTGGGCAATCTCTCCTGCCATGCAAAGCTATTTAATCGAAACATCTCCGAAGACAGCATCTATACTGCAAAGTTTAAATAATACTGCATTACACTTTGGGGTCGCTGCAGGATCATTTTTTGGTGGATTAATTATCAATATTGTTCCTATTACTTATAATGCCTTCATTGGAGCTATATTAATCTTCCTTTCGTTAATTACTGCTTATATGTCGATGTACAGTAAAGAAAAAGACCCCTTAATGATAAAATAAGAACACTTTTTAAAAGGCTTGTCGTTATGATCGGCCTTTTTTGTTTTATACCGAACAGTTGTATGTTAAATATAATGTCGGTTATGTATAAAAATCTTTCCATAATCTAAGTTGTCAGATTATAAAACAGCATATCCTGTTATTTACGGAATTTGGAAGTCGAATTTTTTTACAGAAAAAATAATGTGGGGTAATATAATAGTAATTACAGAAAGAGGGTGGAATACATCATGGAGATTGTCTTAAGAGAAGATGCGAAAACTCAATTATCTAACATAAAGTTTAAAGAAAACGAAGGAATTCGTATTACAACTGAACAAGAAAATAGTTGTTCTTTATTTGTCGATTATACACTTTTCAAGGATAAACAAAAAGATAATGATACCGTTATTGTAACCGAGGGTATCCCGTTTATCATTTCTGAGTCAACAAAAGAAATCTTACCTGAAAAAGTTTATTTAAATTTTGTTAACCCAACAGGATATAAATTATATACAGATGAAGAAATCTTAAAAGCAAATATGCGGTTAAAACTAAATTAAAGGAATATGGGGTTGTCCATATGTCAATAAAGTGGATTCTGATAGAGAAGGGTTGAGACACAGAAATTGTTTCAGCTTTACCTACTTTTGAGTTAAAAGCGAAATCATCACGAAGTTTCTATAACGGAACGTGAGGAAGCTGATGATATACCACTATGTACATCTACAAGTGGGAAAGAGAAAACTCATTATAAACCTCATGAACAGCCCTTTTCTATATTGAATAGATAGGTGATGGACACTTGAAAACATATTTCTGGTTAACCATGGATGATGGTGTCGATGTGTATGTACGTTGTTGGCAAAACAATGATTATAAACCACGTGGGGTTGTCCAGATCGTGCATGGTATGGCGGAACATGTTGAACGCTACAATGACTTTGCCGAATTTCTAGTAGCTAACGGTTTTATCGTATATGGTAATGACCATCGTGGACATGGTAGAACAGGGGAAAAAGCAGGGGTTTTCGGTTACTTTGCTGATTATAATGGTTTTGATCGTGTGGTATCCGATGTTCATCAAGTAACTCAATACATAAAAAAACACTACCCAAATTCACCACTTTTCATTCTTGGACATAGTCTCGGTTCTTTTATTACAAGAAGATATATACAAATATACTCAACAGAAATTTCGGGAGTCATATTATCAGGGACAGCAGGAAATCCTGGTGTTGCCGCTAAATTAGGTAAAGCTTTAGCTAGATGGGAGATAAAAAAATACGGACAGAAGGAACCAAGCCATCTTTTGAATAAACTCATTTTCGGTTCTTACAATAAAGGTTTTGAAAATGTGAAAAACAAATTTGCTTGGTTATCTAGAGATGAAAAGGTTGTAGAAGATTTCGTCCAGGATCCATTATGTGGATTTGTTTGTTCTACTCGTTTCTTTTATGATTTGCTCACTGGTCTTCAACTCATTCATAAGAATGAGTATATACAACAAATTCGTAAAGATTTACCAATGATGTTTATAAGTGGTGACAAAGATCCCGTTGGAGCGTATGCGAAGGGAGTAGAACAGGCGATAAAACAATATAAGGAAAACGGTTTAACTAATATCGAATCGATTATTTATGAAGATGGACGGCATGAAATGTTAAATGAGATAAATAAAGAGGATGTGTATAGAGATCTCCTTCTATGGCTTAATCGGTGGAGCAAGAATAAGAAATAGATATGTAAAGGCAGGTTAAAATTCATGATTAAAAAGAATATTCCGTTATCAGTATTAAATTTGGTCCCGTTAAGAACAGGGGAAGGACCGAAAGAAGCCATTGATGCGATGGTCGATTTGGCACAAGCCGTAGAACAAATGGGTTATACTCGTTATTGGATAGCGGAACATCACAATACACCATCACTTGCAAGTTCTGCTACAGCTATTTTAATAAAACATACATTGGAAAATACAGAAAAAATTCGAGTTGGGGCTGGCGGCATTATGTTACCCAATCATCCACCTTTAGTAGTTGCTGAACAATTCGGAACGATGGAAACATTATATCCCAATCGGGTCGATTTAGGACTAGGTAGAGCACCTGGTACTGATATGTTAACAGCCGCCGCATTAAGGCGGAATAAACATGAATCGGTTTATACATTTCCAAATGATGTAAAATCTTTATTACAGTATTTTGGTCCGAAAGAAAACCAAGGTTATGTTCAAGCTTTTCCAGGTGTAGGCACCAATGTGCCTATTTATATACTTGGTTCATCAACTGATTCTGCAAAACTTGCAGCAAGTCTCGGTTTACCGTATGCATTTGCCTCCCATTTTGCTCCACAACAAATGGAGCAAGCTATTGAATTATATCGTACCAGGTTCCAACCATCTGAATATTTAGATAAGCCATATATGATGGTTTGTTTAAATGTCATCGCTGCAGAAACAGATGAAGAAGCACGGAGAGAGTACACATCTTTACAACAATTTTTCTTAAATGTAGTTCGTGGTACCAAATCACCATTACAACCACCTGTAGAGAATATGAATCAAATTTGGTCAGATGAGGAAAAAGCAATGGTATCCGCATCGATTCGATTTACATTCCTTGGCAGTAAACAATCCATCCGTGAACAATTTATACAATTCCAAAATAAATACAATGTAGATGAATTAATGGCGGTGACTTATATTTTTGATCGTAAAAAGCAAAAAAAATCCTATGAGATTTTCAAAGAAGCAGTTGATGGAGCATAATAAATGAAACAGGCCTCTACAAATAGAGGCCTCAGACTGTCGACAAACCCCAACTCAAATGCTTCATTTGAGTTGGGATTTGTCTTTTTTTGCTCATCATTTTCTAAGATTCTTATCTTATTTAGGCTGGACATGGTCTTTTCCATGTCCAGTT
>NZ_JAOUSE010000028.1:0-40166 GCF_025660415.1 Pallidibacillus thermolactis | reverse complement strand
ATACGAAAAAATGTGCCGAATAGCAGCGTAAAACATGGGGTACAGAACCACTTCCCCCTTCACATTTTTTTGGCACAACAGCCATGGGTTTATTTCTCCACGTCCCAAGTAGATTGTCAAAGGCTCTTTTCACTTTGACAATCTACTTGGGACGTGGAACAATCCATGAATGGTTGTTGTGCAAAAAAACTTAATCTTTTTGTGTCCAAAAACTTGACGTAGATCCATTATTATTATACCAAATATAAATAAAACTATACTCATAACCAGTTTATTTAATAGATAACTTAATGCTATATTTTTTAAAAAGTTCATCACGATAATGAATCAAAGCAAAGTTTAACATCCATTATCTTTACATACTAATTAAATCGTGAATTTCTTTTGGTGTTTACAAAACAAAGTCAGCTTCTTCAAATCCTTCAATCTTTTTCGATATAGTTCCATCTACGTTAAAAAGGACATATATAAACAATTTCAATCTCCCTTAGACTTGTAGTTATAACATAAGTTACCACTATCTTAAATTGGGCATGCCTTTTCTAAAGAAAATATATTTTTTCGTTAAAATGATCTTAAGCTAAAGCCAAAAAAGTACACCACTAAATTAATAGTGATGTAAAAGCAAAGAAAAGAAAAATTATTTTCCTTTTCAACTCCTTTAGTTTTCAAATCCTTAACTTAGATTAATCAAACTTTGGCTTCTTTTTTTCAACAACCGCTTGTACACCTTGTTTATAATCATCTAGCTCCGTCACAATAGCCATAAACGAAGAAATCATATCTAATGACGATCTGAGATCCATATTCCGGTTTTGATAAACTGCCCGTTTCGTTAGTCTCATTGCTTGCTGTGGTCCACTTATTAATTTTTGAATATATTGTTCTGTAAAACGATCTAATTCTTCATCTGGAACAACGAAGGTTACTAACCCCATTTCCTTTGCCTCTTTTGCAGTAAGAACTCTTCCTGTCCACAACATATCTAATGCACGATCTACTCCAACTAATCTAGGAAGAAAATAAGCTCCTCCATCCCCCGGAACGATACCAACATTAACATAGCTTTCGGATAGTTTCGTACTTTCTGCTACAATTCGTATGTCACACATTAATGCCATATCTAAGCCGGCTCCGAAGGCAAAGCCATGGACCTTGGCAATTACGGGTTTGTCAATTTCTTCAAGCAATAATGGAATTCTTTGAATTTTTTTCCAAAGGGAATTTTTTCGAGCCAGTCCCGTACTTGATATATCTTCCTCACTTTTAAAAAATCCGTTCCCCTTCGCCATTTCTTTAATATCGCCGCCAGCACAAAAACCTTTGCCATTGCCGGAAACAATGACAGCACGTATTTCATCTGAATCGCGGACCGTCTCAAGCGCTTCAATCCAAGTATTGATCATTTCATCACTGAATGCATTCATGCGATCTGGTCGGTTTAACGTAATTTTAGCTACCGTATTTTCAACAGAAAATAATAAATCAGCCATTTTCCTCCCCCTACTCTCACGATTAATCCTTTACTTTTACGCCACTGGATTTTTTACTGTTCGTTCTTGTTAAAAACTCCCATAACGTAGCGTCTTCACTATTTAAAAACTTGATTGCTAACTTTTCGGCCCAGTCATTTTCATTCCCTACCTCTTCACGCCATGACCAAAGTCTTCTCGTTAATTGATGGAGACGATGTTCATGGGTAACGCCAATGGCACCATGAACTTGATGGGCAAGCTCGGCAACTTTGCCAGCAGCTTCATTTGTTTTCACTTTTGCACTAGCTAGTTCATAAACATCATTATTTTGTTGGAAAGTTTCAATCGCTTTATTTGTGATCGTTAGAGAAGCTGCCGTTTCTCCTGCTAAAATCGCTAAGTATTGTTGAACCGCTTGTTGTCTATGAATTGGTCGTCCAAACTGTTCACGCTCTCTCGTATATTGAACGGTCATATCTAATATAATTTCCATCGCACCACTTATCATGACAGCTTTTGATAAAGCTAGTATTTGTTGAGCTCTTTCAATTAACGCTGCCTCGTCAACAACTTTCAATTGCAATTGTGCAACCAATTGATCAATTTTAATCGTATCCATCGGTTCCCCTGCAAGATTATTCATCTTTTCAATCTGTACATTTTCTAAAGGTAATAATACGAGATGAGTTTCATTTCCTATTTTTGCCAAGGTCAAAAGCTTTTTCGCATATCTTCCCCACGATACATCAGTAAGTGTGCCCGAAACATGGAAACCATTCTCTTTTTCGTAAATATGAATATGTTCGTCGTTTTTTATTGAAAGAGTTGTCGGTACGGTTTCCGTCTGAAAGCCTGAATCATGCAATAACCAATTGACGATTAATGTTTCTGAAACCGGTAAAGGAACAGCATACTTTCCTATTAACCTTAAAATGTGAAAACCATCAGCATAATCACCACCAGTTCCACCGTTTTCCTCCGGTATTCCGATCGTAAAGATGCCTGCTTCTTCTAGTAAGTCCCACAACTTTTGTTGCCATGTGCCGTCTTCAGCCTGATCAATTAATTCTTTTGTACAATTTTCTTTTAAAATTTTCTCGGCTAACTCAACCATTAGATCCCTCATATCACTCATTGAGCCACCATTCCTTTCGCTACAATTCCTCTTAAAATTTCGGTCGTTCCGCCACGTAAAGTAAAACCTGGAGCATGTAAAATTGATTGGGCTAGATATTTTTCAATACGGTTTTTCGAATCTAATGAAGGCTTTCGATTAACGAGTAATCTTGTTAGTTCAGCGACATATTTTTCAAATTTCGTTCCCATATCTTTAATTAACGCTGCTGTTATCGCTACATCTTTACCTTCCTCTAAATATTGAGCTACCCCAACAGACATTTGACGAAGACTATTTAATTCAGCTACTAGTTTCATAGATTCTGTTAAACGAGGGAGATCTTTCTCTTTCTTTAATTCTTGAATTAATTCTTCTAAAAGTGGAAATGTACTTAAAATACGCTCAGGCCCGCTTCTTTCATAAGCAAGCTCTGCCATATTTTGTTTCCAACCATTGCCTTCTTGACCTACTAAATTCTCATCTGGAACAAAAACGTTTTCAAAAAAAACTTCATTAAAATGGGCGGCTCCCGTTAAATATTTAATCGGACGAATACTAACTCCTGGTGCAGATAAATCAACGATTAATTGGCTTAAACCGGCATGACGATTATTTGGATCCTTTGGTCTTGTGCGACAAAGAACGATCATATAATGGGCATGGTGAGCACCGCTTGTCCAAGTTTTTGAACCATTTAAAATCCAGCCGCCATCTGTTTTCTCAGCTCGTGTACTGACAGATGCAAGGTCAGAACCGGAGTTTGGTTCACTCATCCCAATCGCAAAATAACATTCACCTTTCGCAATTTTCGGTAAATAGAAGTTTTTCTGTTCCTCTGTACCGAACCTTAAAAGTAGAGGACCTGATTGACGGTCTGCAATCCAGTGTCCGGCAACAGGCGCGCCTGCTGCAAGTAATTCTTCGATTACAATATATCTATCAATTGCACTTCTTTCTGCACCACCATATTTTTTTGGCCATGTAATCCCAATCCATCCCTTTTCACCGAGTTTTCGGGAAAACTCGGGATTAAACCCGTTGAGCCAAGAATCACACCTTGTTTCATATGTACCTTTATCTTTTTCTTTCTGTAAAAACGCCCGTACTTCTTGTCTAAAGTTATTTTGTTCTTCAGTAAATTCCACAACTGGTAGATCAAAATTGTACATTTCATTCCCTCCTCCAACCTAAAAATTCAGAAAATAAAAAACTATATATATGTATACAATATTACGTTTTCTATTATGATTGCAAATAAAAAATTCTTAAAAGTCAAAATAATAAGGAAAGGACATTATGAAGTCCTCTCCTTTTTTAAACTTAATATTCGAGTAAGGTCATTTCATTTTGCAATGCTTGTATTTGTAATCGCAAACGATGTAATTGTTCCCGTTGCTGGGCATTTGCAGACTGGTACAATTTCATTAGCTCATTGTAGCATTCTTCCAGTTCAAGTTGTGCATTTGTGTAACCTACATCATCGTAATGTTGTTGTCGTGATCCTTCGATTAAATGGGCACGGGCATAATCCATTGTCTGTTGACATTCGCTTATAAATCGTTCTAATGATTCACGTGTTGTCATTGTATCCCCCCTCAAAACCAAATCGAATCAAATGAAAGAGGGAAATCTCTTTCAAAACTATTATCTGCTCTTATTGAAATTAGTTGTTATAAATTTTTTGGGAATAATGGTAAAATGAATTGAATAACATCTTGACATTGATGCTTTAAAAAGCCACAAACTTTGAAGGGAAGTTTTTCTATGAATCCATTTCCATATTCAGTGGATAATAAGCGATACCATACGTGGAATTATCATCTTCGAAATCACTTTGGTGAAAAAGTATTTAAAGTTCCGTTAGATGGAGGTTTTGACTGTCCAAACCGAGATGGTACAGTTGCTTATGGAGGTTGTACCTTTTGTAGCGCAGCCGGATCAGGAGATTTTGCTGGTGACCGAGCAAAACCAATTGATTTACAATTTCAAGAAATAAAAAATAAAATGCATCAAAAATGGAAAAACGGGAGATATATTGCCTACTTTCAAGCCTTTACAAACACGCATGCTCCGGTTAAAGTATTGCGTGAAAAATATAAAGTTGCCCTCGCACAGGAAGGTGTTGTCGGATTATCGATTGCAACTAGACCAGATTGTCTTCCCGATGATGTTGTTGAATATTTGGCAGAATTAAATGAACGAACCTATTTATGGGTTGAATTAGGATTGCAAACCGTTCATGAAAATACTGCAAAATTAATAAACCGAGCCCACGATCTTGAATGCTACATAAAAGGGGTTGAAAAGCTTCGTAAACATAATATTCGCATTTGTAGCCATATTATTAACGGCTTACCACAGGAAGATTATGACATGATGATGGAAACAGCAAGAACAGTCGCAAAATTAGACGTACAAGGGATTAAAATTCATCTTCTCCATTTATTGAAAGGCACTCCTATGGTCAAACAATATGAAAAAGGGATGTTAAAATTTCTATCCTTTGAAGAATATGTTAATCTCATATGTGACCAGTTAGAAATTCTTCCACCTGAAATGATCGTCCATCGAATTACTGGAGATGGTCCGGCGAATCTAATGATCGGACCGATGTGGAGCATAAATAAATGGAGTGTGTTAAATGCTATTGATAAAGAATTGGAACAACGTGGCAGCTTTCAAGGAAAATTTTATAGTGACAAAGCTGAAAAGGAAGCGATTAACAAATGAAACTTGAGCGAATACTTCCTTATTCACATACTTTAATGGAAAAAGCTGCCTCAAATGGTGATATTGTTGTCGATGGAACAGTTGGCAATGGGAATGATACAGTATTTTTAGCTAAGCTAGTCGGTCCAACTGGTAAAGTTTATGGTTTCGATATTCAAAAGGAAGCGATTGAAAGAACAAAAAAACGGCTGCAAGAAGAACAACTAACTGATAATGTAGAACTTTTTCAAGCAGGTCATGAAAATATAAAAAAGTATATTCCGAAACATTTCCATGGTCACGTAAAAGGGGCTATTTTTAATCTTGGTTATCTACCAAAAGGGGACCATCGTGTCATAACAAAACCAGAAACAACCATTCAAGCGCTTGAACAATTATTAGATATAATGGCTGTAGAAGGGATAATCGTTTTCGTCGTGTATCATGGTCACCCTGGTGGCGATGTTGAAAAAGAAGCATTGGTCGATTATGTAAAAAATATCGATCAACAAAAAGCCCATGTTCTTTGTTATCAGTTTTTAAACCAGAGAAATAATCCTCCGTTTATTATTGCTGTTGAAAAACGAAGATAATTTTCGACAATAAAAAAGTTCGCCATCAACCTATATAGGCGAACTTTATATATATATATTAGCAATTATTCTCAGTAACTTCTTTAAAATCTATTTCAAAACCTAGATCCCTTAACATTAAAAAGTCTGTTGATTCTTCTTGTCCATCTGTCGTTAAATAATCACCAACAAAAATGGAGTTTGCTGGATACAAACCAAGCGGTTGTAAAGTTCGTAAATTTACTTCACGTCCACCGGATATTCGGATTTCCTTTGTTGGATTTACAAAGCGCATGAGAGCAAGCACCTTTAAACAATATCTTGGATTTAATTCATTTGTTCCTTCTAATGGCGTACCTGAAATTGCATGTAAGAAATTTACCGGAATCGAATCTGCGTCTAGTGCCTTTAAACTAAAAGCCATATCTACTACATCTTCTTTTGTTTCCTTCATCCCGACAATAACTCCAGAGCAGGGTGAAATACCAGCATGTTTTACATGTTTAAACGTATGTAGCCGATCGTCAAATGTATGAGAAGTCGTTATAGCAGAATGATGTTTTTCCGACGTGTTAATATTATGATTATAACGATCAACACCCGCTTCTTTTAGTTTCAAAGCTTGTTCTGAGTTAAGGATACCTAAACAAGCACAAACGGTTAAATTAAAACGTTTTTTAATCTCCTGTACAGCCGCTGTCACCGTATCAAGCTCACGTTGGCTTGGTCCTCTACCACTTGCTACAATACAATATGTACCAACTTGCATTTCATAGGCTTTTTTAGCCCCTTCCACAATACTTGCTTTATCCAACATTGTATATTTCTCAATCCGAGCATTAGAAATACTCGATTGAGCACAATAACTACAATTTTCAGGACAAATTCCCGATTTCACATTCTTTATTTTATTCAATTTCACTTTATTACCATAATAATGATGACGAATTATATAAGCAGCATGAAGTAATTCAAGTAATTCCTCATCTGGTGACTTCAAAATACGAAAGGCTTCTTCTTTCGATAATTGTTTTCCACTTAAAACTTCATAGGCTAATTCTTTCCAATTTCCCATTCCATTTTCCCCTTTAACAACAGAACTAATTTTTGAAGCAAAAGTTATTTATGCCCCTGTACGTAAATGTTGAAATTGACCCTTTGTTAAAACAGATACGTGCATACGATGTGCAATAATACCAGCAACAAACGCTAAAATAATATCCTTAGGCAGCGGTGCTATCATCCATAGCCAAGCCATTCCGTAAGAAAATCCTTCCGGAGCTTGCGCCCAATTTAAATAGGCAAAATACATCCAGTTTGTTCCAACTACATAGTTGATGGCAGTACCTACTAACGCTGCAATAATATAAGGTGTAACTGTCTTTTTATTTTTGACTATTTTTCCACAAACAAAGGCTGCGAGTATAAAGGAAAGAATAAATCCGAATGTTGGGAAAAATAGAGCAGCAATACCACCTCTAAATTGTGCAAACAGAGGAAGTCCTATGAGTCCACCAATCATATAAACAGTTGTTGCCATCACCCCAAGTCTTGATCCAAGTATTAATCCTGCTAAAATTGCAAAAAAGGTTTGCAACGTAATGGGAACACCACCTACGATTAAAAACGGTGCAATAGTGGTAATATTAGCACCAATTGCAATCAAAACAACGAATAAACTAATTAGGGTTATTTCAATTGTTTTTAATTTTCCCTTCATATAACGGCACCTCCAAAATATTATTAACAATCTAAAAATAATAGACAACCGACCTTTTTGTCAACCTTTTAAATATAAAGTTGACATTTAGAGTTAAAAAATAGCCGTTTTGAAATTATAAACGGCTAGTAATGGTATACAACCTATACTTTAGTCTGTTTTCGTTGATAAATTTTTGCATTCATGTAAAAAAATTGACTAATCCAGCCACCATGTTTTCGGATTTTTTTTGCCAACAGTTCCGTTTCTTGTGATTGGATTTTTCTGTCAGATAAATATAGTCCTAATAAACCTCGATTAATCATTTGATGAAATTTTCGATCAGGGAGTAAACGTGCATGTTTATCCGCTTCATCTATAAATAATTGGAATCGATTCAATAATTCTTCATGACTTTCATAATAAGAACAAAAATTTAAATCTCCTCCTAATTTATCTTCTTCTTGATCAATGAAATAATCCAATAAAATATGTAAACCTTGAATATAAGGAAAATATCCATTACGAACGGTCTGAGCCTGCTTACGAGTAAAATTTTCCTGACATGCATAAGAGACAAGACAAAAAATTCCTAACGTAGAACCCGAACAAGCAGCAAACTCAAACCAATTTATATCAGGCAAAGAGCTCTTATTGGCTATAAACCAATTTTTTAACCGAGGCAATCGATCTTCTTCTTTTACATGTTTATGTACTTGTAAATCACAATAATATTGACATAAATCGATTAAATGCTTGCGAATGATAGGATAGCCTTTTACATTCTTCAAAACCGTTTGGCATGTTTTCACTAATTCTTGTAAGTAACCACCGTCATCTTGTTCTTCCCGATAACGATAGTAATTTTTGCACCCATTTTCAATTGTAACACTATCAAACATAGCCTGATGAAGTGTACGGAAGTCAAGAGGACTAAGGGATGTCGAACGATCGCAAAGGTTATCTAAATAATCACTAATCGTTTGATAAGCAACAATAAATGAAATGGCCTCTTTATATTTTTCTTTTGCTAATAAGCCGAGTATCGCTCCACCTTCACAATGAAATCGTTTATTTTTTTGGCTATTTAATGCTTGTTTTCTCAATTCCCGATTCGGAATTGCCTCCGCTTTTCTATTCCAGCGTTTTAATTCTTCATCAACGATTGGGAATATTTTTTTATAACATTGTTTCATCAAAGATAATGGGTTTTTTGGAATTGACAATATCTTCGCCTCACTCATGTATTTTTTTTAATACTTATTCAATTTATAATCACTATTTGTCTGTTTAAGTGAAAAAAGCATTAACACCACAAAATATTTATATTTATTGTAAAATAGTTTTGTTATAAACGAAAGGAAAGGGAGTTTGGGAATGTTTAAAATTTATCCATATAAAGGGGTATATCCGAAAATAGCACAATCAGTATTTTTAGGTGACTTTGTCACGATTACTGGAGATGTAGAGATCGGGGAATATTCAAGTATTTTTTTTAATACGGTTATACGCGGGGATGTTGCGCCAACAAAAATTGGCAACAACACAAATATTCAAGATTTATGTATGCTCCATCAAAGTCCAAATAACCCGCTCATAATAGAAGATAATGTAACCGTTGGACATCAAGTAACTCTACATAGCTGTATTATTAAAAAAAATGCACTTATTGGAATGGGATCGATTATACTTGACCGTGCTGAAATTGGAGAGCATGCCTTTATAGGGGCTGGAAGTCTAGTCCCCCAAGGTAAAAAAATTCCACCACATACTTTGGCCTTCGGACGACCAGCAAAAGTAATTCGCGAATTGACAGATGAAGATTATAAAGAAATGGATCGGATTTATCGTGAATATCGGGAAAAAGGCCAGTATTATAAATCTTTACAAAGTAAGTAGTAAAAGTGGGGTTGCATTGTATGTGATACTTTCGAATACTTTCTATGTATAACGCAATTTATAATAGTTTTCCAATAAATATTCATTAAATTAAAGAAATTCTCTCCTCCTAATACCACTCCAATTAAATTAGAATATTTGAAAGACATTAATAAGGCTATCCAGTTCAATAACGACATGCTGGATAGCCTTATGAGCATTCTATTTTATTTATTTTATATTTTTAGTATGATTATATATAGAAACCTATTTTTCACTACTGCATAAATCATTTTGATTTTATGCAGTTTTTTTGTTTATATATGTCATGTTTCCACTATCGTAATAGTGTTTAATCGTTAAAAAATTAATCTAAACCTTGTAACTGAGGACCGAATAACTCAAAACGAATATTCTCTTCAGAAATTCCCATTGCTTTAAGATTTTCGACCATTGCTTTCATAAATGGTTGTGGTCCACATAAATAAACAATTCCGTCTTTATTCACTACCTTTTCTAAAAACTCGCGATCGATGAGTCCTAAGTGATCAACTTCAGTCGTTTCATTAACTTTTTCATCTAACACTGTATAAAGGTTCGCATTCTCTGCTTTCGTTACCAATTCTTTCAGATCTTCGTGAAATGCACGGACATTTTCATTTCTTGCCGCTTGAATAAAAGTAATTTTCCGTTTACTACCTTTGTTTACTAATGTTTCAAACATACTGAGCAATGGTGTAATACCAACACCTGCTGCTATAAATGTCACTGGCTCTTCTTCTGCAGTATTTAATACAAAATCGCCAGCCGGTGCACTTACATCTAATCGATCACCTTCATTTACATAATCATGTAAGTAATTTGAAACAATACCAACAGGTTCTTTGTCTGCCTCACGTTTTACAGAGATTCTGAAATAATCTTTTCCAGGAGCTTCTGATATACTGTAATGGCGATTATGAACAAATTTTTCACCTGGAATAACCACTTTTACAGTAATGTATTGTCCTGGTTGGAAGTCTGGAACTGGTGTACCATCTAGAGCTCGTAAGTAGAAAGAAGTAATTTCATCACTTTCTTTTACTTTCTTAATAACTGTAAATGGTTTAAAGTCTGCCCAACCACCTCGTTTAAGCGCAGCTTCTTCATACATTTTCGCTTCTATTTGGATAAATACGTTAGCAATTTCTCCATAAGCTTCTTCCCATGCTTTTAAGATTTCATCAGTTGCAGCATCGCCTAAAACTTCTTTTATCGCATATAACAAGTTTTCGCCAACAATTGGATAATGTTCTGGACGTATACTTAATGCTCTGTGTTTATGCGCTATCGTTTTTACAGGACCAATAATCGCTTCAAGATTATCGATATTTTCTGCAGCAGCAATAATCGAATTTGCTAAAGCCGTTGGTTGAGAACCGACTTTTTGGTTTACATGGTTAAAATAGTTCAATAGTTCAGGATTTTCCCCCAACATTTTTTTGTAGAAGACCTTCGTTATTTTAGTACCATACTCCTTTACAACAGGTGCCGTTGATTTCACAATCTCAATTGTTTTCTCTGATAACATTTCGTCCTCTCCTTTTAAAACATATATTTTAAATACATCTTAAATGTATCTAAATCGCTTTCAAAAAGCAATATTTCAAATACATCTTTAAAAAAACGTTCACAATTAGAAGAAAATATCCATACGTTTTTATTATGTTATAATAGAAACAAAATTAACTTTTGGTGATGTCCATGCGAATGACTTTATATACCGATTACTCTTTACGAACCTTAATTTATCTTGCTGCAATGGATCAGAACAGACTTTGTAATATACAAGAAATTGCAGATGCTTACAATATTTCAAAAAATCACTTAATGAAAGTCATCCATAATCTCGGAAAACTTGGATACATTGAAACGATTCGAGGGAGAAATGGAGGATTCAAACTAGCAAAGAAACCAGATAAAATTAATATTGGTGAGTTAGTTCGTCAAACAGAAGATGGATTTTATTTGGTTGACTGTATGGACCCCAATCATCCCAATCCATGTATATTGACAAATTATTGTGGATTAACTCGAGTCTTTCGGGAAGCTTTAAACGCTTATTTCCAAGTATTAGATCAATTTACACTCGCTGATATTGTGCGAACTCCCCATCTTTACAAGAGAATTTTACAACAAGAATAAATATATTTTCTAACTTATATGTTTACCCCTTCTTATCATAAGTTTCTCTACATAAGGACCATTCCAAACAAAAGTCCGTCTTTAGAAAACATTTTGATTTAGAAAATGTCATACTAAACCACATGTTTATAAAGACGGACTTTTATTATATTCTATCTGTCACCTTATGAACATACCATTTTACAAAATAGATTAATCTACTTGAGCTTCTTCCCTTAAAATTTTTGCCTTATGCGTTTGCTCCCAAGGAAGATTTAAATCAGTACGACCAAAATGACCGTAAGCAGCTGTCTGTTTATAAATGGGACGACGTAAATCTAACATTTTAATTATTCCTGCTGGGCGTAAATCAAAATGTTTCCGAACAAGCCTTACTAGAACATCTTCACTGACTTTGCCTGTACCAAAAGTATCAATAGCAATCGAAACTGGTTGAGCAACACCGATGGCATATGCGAGTTGTACTTCACATTTTTCTGCAAGACCTGCTGCTACAATATTTTTTGCAACATAACGTGCTGCGTATGCGGCAGAACGGTCTACTTTTGTAGGATCTTTTCCAGAAAAGGCGCCACCTCCATGACGAGCATAACCACCATATGTGTCAACAATAATTTTTCGACCTGTTAATCCCGCATCTCCTTGTGGACCACCAATTACAAATCGTCCCGTTGGATTAATAAAATATTTCGTTTGATCATCAATTAAATCACTAGGAACAATAGGGTGAATGACATGCTCTTTGATATCCTTTTGAATTTGTTCCAATGTAGTCTCAGGATCGTGCTGAGTAGATAGGACAATTGTATCAATTCTCACAGGCTTTCCGTTTTCATCATACTCCACTGTTACTTGTGTTTTTCCATCAGGACGTAAGTATGGTAAAATTCCATCTTTTCTTACAACGGATAAGCGCCGAGATAATTTATGAGCCAATGATATTGGTAATGGCATTAACTCTTCTGTTTCATTACATGCAAAACCAAACATTAATCCTTGGTCTCCGGCACCAATTGCTTCAATTTCATCATCTGTCATTGTACCTTCTCTAGCTTCAAGTGCCTCATCAACACCCATAGCAATATCCGGTGATTGTTCATCAATCGATGTTAATACACCACATGTATCTGCATCAAAGCCAAATTTTGCACGGGTATAACCTATCTCACGAATAGTATCACGAACAATTTTTGGTATATCAACATACGAATTTGTTGTAATTTCTCCAGATACTAAGACTAAACCCGTAGTTACTGATGTTTCAGCAGCTACTCGAGCATTTGGATCTTTACTTAGTATTTCGTCTAAAATCGCATCGGAAATTTGATCACATATTTTGTCCGGATGTCCTTCTGTTACAGATTCAGAAGTAAATAAACGTCTATTAGCCATTTTTATCCTCCTTAATGTACACAACAAAGATAATAACCATTAACTTCATCATTATTATGAAATAAATCAAAATTCCAATTCCTAAGATGGAAAGGAATAAATAAAATTATAATACTTCTGATTCATATGAATTAATTCATTCACGAACGTTTTACATATACATACACTATATGGTATTTTCAACGCATATGTAACAAGAAATGAAGGCTAAAAAAATAAAACCTTTCCCCGCTAGAGGAAAGGTATATTTGCGTTCCTTTCACTCTTATCGATCAAGGTATTCCTTGCATCGGTTAGCACCTTGCACAAATGCAGGTTGCTGGGCTTCTTCGGGCCTGTCCCTCCACCAACTCTGGATAAGAGTATCCATTCAAATGTAAATCTTACATTAAAAGAACCCTAAGTGTCAATCATTTTAATCAAATAATAACTATAAATTTTTATTTTGTAAAAAGAGTATATTAATAAGAAATCGTTAATATTTTTTACGAAATTCTTTCAACTTTTTTTGATTATTAGTATAGACTAATAAAATAAATATGTTATACTAATTAAACAAAGGGTAAATAGAAATCATAAAGGGGAAGGTTTTTTTAAATGAATACAATTTACAATGTCAAAAGTTTAGAAGGATTACTTAGTGGAACCAATGTTGTTACACAATTATCCGTTCCAAAATTGGTTGAAAAGGTAATTAGCAGAAATGAAGGGGTACTTACAACTTCAGGAGCTGTAAGTGTTAAAACCGGAAAATACACTGGTCGATCACCGAAAGACAAATACTTTGTTCAAGAAGAATCAGTCTGCAATAAGATTGATTGGGGCAGTATTAATCAACCAATTTCGGAAGAAAAATTCTCACGTTTATATGCAAAAGTTTTAGATTATTTAAAAGTAAAAGATGAAATCTTTGTTTTTAAAGGATTTGCTGGTGCAGACGAAAATTATCGCCTTCCTATTCAAGTGATTACAGAATATGCTTGGCATAATTTATTTGCTCATCAATTATTTATCCGTCCAACTGAAGAAGAGTTAAAAAAACATGAAGCTCAATTTTCAGTTGTCTTTGCACCAAACTTCAAAGCAGATCCATTAGTTGACGGTACTCGTTCTGAAACATTCATTATCGTTTCATTTGAACATAAAGTTGTATTAATTGGCGGTACTGAATATGCTGGCGAAATGAAAAAATCCATCTTTACTGTCATGAATTATTTACTACCAGAACAAGATATTCTATCTATGCATTGTTCTGCAAACGTTGGAAAAGATGGTGATGTCGCACTATTTTTCGGGCTTTCTGGCACCGGAAAAACAACCCTATCCACCGATGATGACCGCAAATTAATCGGTGATGATGAACATGGTTGGTCCCTTGATGGCGTATTTAATATTGAAGGCGGTTGCTATGCAAAGTGTATCAATCTTTCTGAAGAAAAAGAACCGCAAATCTATAACGCTATTCAGTTTGGATCAGTCCTAGAAAATGTAGTCGTTGATCAAAACGGAAAAGCTGACTTTGATGATGGAAGTTTAACAGAAAATACAAGAGCGGCATATCCATTACATGCCATTAAAAATATTATCACACCAAGCAAAGCTGGTCACCCAAAAACCATTATCTTTTTAACAGCCGATGCATTTGGGGTATTACCACCAATTTCAAAATTAACGAAAGAGCAAGCAATGTATCATTTCTTAAGTGGATATACAAGTAAATTAGCTGGTACCGAACGCGGTGTTACAAGTCCAGAAGCAACATTTTCAACTTGTTACGGAGCGCCATTCTTACCATTACCAGCTAACCGCTACGCTGAAATGTTAGGTGAAAAAATTGACCAGCACAATGTACAAGTCTTTTTAGTAAATACAGGCTGGACTGGCGGTGAATACGGTATCGGAAGCCGTATGAATTTAAAATATACAAGAGCAATGGTTCGCGCCGCAATTGAAGGTAAATTAAATAATGTTGAAACTGTAAAAGATTCAATATTTGGTTTACAGATTCCAGTGGAAGTGCCTGGCGTACCTTCAGAAGTCCTTTTACCAAATAAAACTTGGTCCGATGAAAATGCTTATTTTGAAAAAGCAAAAGAACTAGCGAATCAATTTAAAGAAAACTTTAAGAAATTTTCTAGTGATAATTTAGAAATTGAAAAATTAGGCGGGCCAATTATATAGATTATAAGGGTGTCTAATAAGACATAAAAAGTGGATTTTTTGAAAGGAGCGTTGGCGGCGACTCCAGTGGAAACAACAAAAACTTTGTGCCGAAAGCATAAGCATCAGGCACACAAGCCACGGCCCCAGCAAGCGCACAAGAGCGTTTGCTGGGGCCGTGCCATTGGATGCGCTTCTAACAACGTAACCTATCAATGATCCTCAAAACTAGACTTTCCAGATCAATGCGGTTTACTAGCAATGATTTTCGCATCACTAACAAATGATCTTGCTCTTGTGATATATCAAATTTCACCGACGTCCCCATAGCCAAGAACAAATTAACGGTCCTGGACAGGATCAATATCGTGTGCTTGGAAAATCCTGTCCGTACACATGGAAAAAAGCAGTGATTTCAGAAAATCACTGCTTTTTCATGATTTATTTTTCTGGTTGTTCAGAAGTAACGGCAATATCTTCATATCCCCAATCTGTTCCCACTTCTAACGTATAATCTTTCACTCGATTATTAACTGCAAATAGCTCTATACGGTATAAAGTTGGAATGACAGGTACGTTATCAACCATATGTTGTTGCCATTTGTCATATACTTCTTTACGATACTCGAAATCAAATGCGTCCTCAGAATGACCGTCAGCTAATAGTTGTTCATTTTCCTCATTTACATAACGAGGGTAATTGAACTTCGCATATTTTGAATATAAGCCATATGGATCTGGGTCTGTACCGGTTGACCAAGCCGCTTGATAAATATCAATAGCAGGATCATCTTGTTCTATACGATCATAGAAGGAGTTAAATTCATGTAGACGACCTTCTAATAATTGAACTTTAATACCTATATCATCCCACCATTGGATATAAGCTTGGGCGACAGGTTCGGATGTTTCACCACTATCCATGGAAGCAAAATTAAATACCATTTTATTTCCATCTTTATCCTCACGATACCCATCACCATCGACATCTTTATATCCAGCATTATCTAAAATTTCTTTTGCCTTTTCTGGATCATAATAGTATCCTTCAATGTCAGGATTATGAAAATCTTCAAAGAATGGAATCATTAAAGTACTTGCATTTGAACGTAAACCATTGTAGAAGTTTTTCGCAATTGCATCATTATCAATTGCATAGGCCATTGCTTTACGTAATTCTACGTCTTGTAGTGGAGTATCTCGATCCTGAACAGCTTCGCCTTTTTCTTCATCCCAACGACCTAATTTAAATGCAATATACGTATAAGCATTCTCAACTCGTCCTAATAACTGGAAGTTTGATGGTTCATAATCAGTTTCATACTGATCACTTGGGAAAGTTGCAATATCGATATTTCCACTTTCTAATTCTTTCTTAATTGTTTGTGGAGAAACAACTTTTAATACAACAGAATCAAGTTTTGGCTTTCCACCATAGTAATTTTCAAAAGCCTCATACTCTACAGATTCACCAGGTACGATGTTTTTCACCTTAAATGGACCAAAACCAACTACATCAGTACGAATTTTTTCTGAATTAATTAATTCACCTATTGGAACATCACCGTAATGATCTTTTGGAGCTGCATATGCCCAAATACCAGAAAGAATAGATGGATTTGCTTCTTTCCATGTAATCTTTACTGTTTTTTCGTCAACAACTTCGATACCTGAAATTTCATCTGTTTTACCAGCATGATATTCTTCCATACCTACGATATCAGAAATTAAAGTATCCCCATAACGTACACCTTGGTAATCTGGGTGTCCTATAATATAGTAGGAGTATGCATAGTCTTCAGCTTCTAATGGTTCACCATTGTGCCAATATACTCCATCTTCAATTGTGATCGTTATAGTTTTATGATCTTCTGAAAGTTCAAACTTCGCCGCTGATTCTACATCATTTGTGATTTGATAGTTTTCATCATAACCAAAAATTGGTTCAGAAAACCAGTCTAAAACCTCACGATCTGGTGCACCTTCATAAAACTGCCAATCTAGTGTTCCTTCAAAAGGTGTACTAGATACGAGTGCTACGTTAATTGAACCTCCTTCGATTTCTTCTTTGTCGTTAACAACGGTTTTTGGAAATTGAGATTCATAAACTTCTTCTTTCTCTTTTCCTTTCTCTCCTCCTGATGATCCGCTATCACTGCTTGAAGAACTTCCAGATCCACTTGAACATGCGGACAGGATGAGGATTAAAACAAGGAAAATACTTAGAAACTTAAATTTTCCTCTTTTCGCCATAACAGCAATTCCCCCTTTAACCTAATCTTTGTCTTGCATCGGCAGCACGTTTCAATGCATTACCGATGAAATTTATACACAGCATCAATACTAAAATTAGTATTGCTGCAGGTAACCATACCCACGGCTTATTTTCCATTACTTCCGGATTACGAGAATAGGATATTAATGTTCCAAGACTTGGTACATTTTCCGGAAGTCCAAAACCTAAGTAAGTAAGACTCGTTTCGATCCCGATATTACCAGCTAAATTCAGGGTCATATTAACAATAATGATAGAGCTCAGATTCGGGAGAACATTAAATAACATAATTTTCCAATCTGGTGTACCTAGCGTTTTCGATGCTGCTACATATTCAAGTTCTCTTTCAGCCAAAGCCTTCGATCGGACAAGCCGACATTTCGACGTCCAATAAAAAAGACTCATGATAAAGATAAATTTTAATACATTAAATTCAGGTACAATTGATACGTATACAATTATGATCATTAATGCTGGTAGAACAAGGACAAAATCCACTGTCCTCATAATGACATTGTCAACCCAACCACCATAATATCCAGCTAATAATCCTAAAGCAATCCCAATTATTGACGTAATTAACGTAATTGCAATACCAATTGTCAGTGAATTTCTTGCACCTAGTATTAATTGATTAAATACATCCCGTCCACCATAATCAGTTCCCAACCAATGTTCAGCACCAGGTTCTCTAAACTGATTAAATATATCTACTCTAGTTACCTCTCTAGTGTCTAATCCCAATGAATAGATATAAACATATAAAACAATACCAATAAATAGAATTAAAGAGATTAAGGCCACTTTATCTTTTAAAAACTCTCGGACAATAATTTTAAAACCAGATGGAGATTTTACTTTTTCTAGATCTGTATTTGTATTGTTAACTACTGGCGTTGCCATTTCTTTCCCCTCCCCTTAATTAGGCTTTAATCAATTCGTATGCGCGGATCAACGATACTTAAAATAATATCTGATAACAATGTTCCTAAAATAGATAATACTCCAAATAACATTACAAGTACGTTGACGACCGCAAAATCCCTTTGTTGAATTGAATCGACAAACAATTGGCCTAATCCAGGGTAACTAAAGATTTGCTCAATAAAGATTGAACCAGACAAAATATATACAATGTCATAGCCCAAAAAGGCTGCTACTGGCAATAAAGAATTACGGAATATATGGCGAGTATAAACTTTGCGTTCTGGTGTCCCTTTCGCCCTTGCTGTTTTAACAAAATCCTTTAATTTTGTATCAATAATTTCATTCCGTAAATATTGGATGGTAGAAGTTGTTGCCAACAAAGCGGATGATAAAGCCGGTAATAATAAATGGTGTAATTTGGATACGTACCAATCCCAACTACCGGGTTCTGTACGAACATCCACACTTCCACCGGTCGGAAACCAGTCCAAAGTAAACCCAAAGATATATAGCATAATGAGTGCAAAAACAAATATCGGTATCGAGAAACTTACGTAACTATATGTAACGATAAATTTATCCATATTAGTATCAGGCAATCTTCCCGCTATAACCCCTAATGGTACAGCAATCAGATAGGTTAATATTAAAGTGGCTAAACCAAGCCAAAATGTATTGGCAATACGACTTTCTAACATCGTTTCAACCTTTACATTATGTACATATGACATCCCTAATTCGCCCTGAACTAAATTTCCAATCCAACGAACATATTGTTCATGCCACGGGTCATTTAATCCCAATTTATCCCGTAATTCAGACTGGTAAGCAGGGTCCAAATTAGGACTATTAATGAATTTCCCTGAAAGAGCATCACCAGGCATTGCCTGAGCTAATAAAAAGATGAGTACACTTAATAAGAAGAGCTGAGGGATTGCGATTAATGATCTTCGGATTATAAACTTTAACATAATTACGCTCCTCTCTATGGTAATGCAACTGAATGTGTTTCACTTATTGGCTTCAAATCAAATATTTTCCCCTCAGCATCAAAGTATTTATCATAATTATTTTTAAATTCTTCGTTAACTTTTCTGCGAAAAGCCGTATGTTGTATTCGTTCCTCTGGATTCATTTGAGGAATGGACGACAATAAACGCTTTGTATAAATATGCTGAGGATATTCAAATATTTCGTCCTTTGTCCCTTCTTCAACAAGGCGCCCCCGATACATAATGCCAATACGATCACACATATGTCTAATAATTCCTAAATCATGACTTATAAATAGATAGGTTAAATTAAATTCTTTTTGAATATCTTTCATAAAGTTTAGTACTTGTGCTTGAACGGAAACATCTAGTGCTGATACAGGTTCATCAGCAATGATTAATTTCGGGTTCAGTGTCAGCGCTCGCGCAATACCGATTCTCTGTCTTTGACCTCCCGAAAATTCATGAGGATATTTATAAATGGATTCAGGACTTAAGCCAACTTTTTCTAAGACGTCCATTACTTTTGTTTTTTCTTCATTCGGTGACAATTTTTCAAAGTTACGAATCGGTTCTGCAATAATGTCAAGTACTCTCTTTCGTGGATTTAATGAAGAATAAGGATCTTGGAAGATCATTTGAATATCTTTTCGATATTGATAAAAATCTCTTCTCTTTAACTTAGTTAATTCAATATCATTGAAAAAAATTTTTCCTGCAGTTGGACGGTTTAATCCAATAATTGTTCGTCCTGTTGTTGTTTTTCCACACCCCGACTCACCGACTAATCCATATGTTTCTCCTTCTTTTAATTCAAAAGTAATATCGTCTACAGCTTTTACATGATCTATTACTCTTCTAAAAAATCCACCTCGAACAGGATAGTAAACTTTTAAATTTTCTACTTTAAGAAATGTCATATTTTACTGCCTCCGTATCATCAGGAAAATGGAAATCTTGGTAACAAGTACAGCGTACCCAATGGTTTTTTTCGACTTCGTGTAAGGTTGGATTAATTTCATGGGCTGACTCCTTAATCCAAGGTATCCGACTAGCAAAACGACATCCTGTTCGTGGGAGATTTTTTAAAGATGGAACAATTCCTTGAATTACATGTAATCGATCTGAACCTTCTGCTGCTGAAGGAATGGAATTAAAAAGCGATCTTGTATAAGGATGCAATGGATTTGAAAACAATGTATATACGTCTGCAATTTCTACAATTTCACCTGCATACATGACTGCTACACGATCCGCCATTTCTGCAACAACGCCTAAATCATGGGTGATTAAAATAATTCCTGTTTTCATCTGTTTTTGCAATTCTCGCATTAGA
Organism: Pallidibacillus thermolactis; assembly: GCF_025660415.1. Lineage (NCBI taxonomy): Bacteria > Bacillati > Bacillota > Bacilli > Caryophanales > Bacillaceae > Pallidibacillus > Pallidibacillus thermolactis. The sequence goes on along the minus strand of NZ_JAOUSE010000028.1, from coordinate 19,450 downwards.
TCTAGAATTTGTGCTTGAATTGTCACATCCAGAGCAGTTGTAGGCTCGTCAGCAATTAGAAATTTAGGTTCACATGCAATCGCAATTGCAATAACTACCCTCTGTCTCATCCCACCTGATAATTCGTGAGGAAATTGCAAATAGGTGCGTTCTGGATTCGGAATGCCTACTTTCTTTAATAATTCCAAACTTCTTGCCTTCATTTCCGCATCAGATAAATTCAGATGATTTTTCATCGCTTCCTCAATTTGCTGACCAATTCTCATTAAAGGATTTAAAGCTGTAAGCGGATCCTGAAAAATCATCCCCATTTCATTCCCACGGTATCTATTCATTTCTGCAGTTGACAATGTCAGTAAATTTTGTCCCTTAAAATTGACTTCTCCTTCTAACTTTGTATTTAATTCGTTATGAAGTCTCATAATTGATAACGCCAAAGCACTTTTTCCACAGCCTGATTCACCGACGATTGCTAGGACTTCGTTCTCATTTACATTTAGTGAAACATTGTCAACGGCAGCATAATACTCATCATGAATGCGAAAGGATGTTGTTAAATTCTTAATTTGTAAAAGTGGTTGCTTCGTCAATTGTCGGCCCTCCTCGATTGTTGTCAAAAATCTGAATAGTAATACTCATCGACCTGTTATATTTGTTTTTTATATTATTACAAATTTATTACATTTGCAATATTTTTTAGTAAATTCAGATTAAAATATCATTCGAAAGAATAAAATTATTCAGATATTATTATAGAAAAAATTATTTCATTTTACTGAATTAAGAAAATAATATTATTTCATTATTCTGAAAATTATACCTATATTTAGTGTAATAATAATATTAATAGTTTTTTTATTTTAGGTAAAGTAAGAACTTTTTATAGTAATTGAATATAAAATGGTGCTGTCCATCCAAAATAGTCGATTTAGAAGTGAAAGATGATGGCCACGCAGAAAATTGTTTCATATTTTTCCTACGTGTACAGAATCAGTGATGCAAATCTAAGTACAAGAGTTTTTGCCGAAAGCTAAACGCAGACGAACGTTCCTATAGCCCTTTCCAAACATGCTTCTGCGCTGTGGTAGATTAGCAATGGAATAAAACGATTAGGTACTTACTTTATGGACAGCCCCACTAACAAATCTTTTATTTTTATTTTCATTAATTAATATTTTTCAATGTTGCTAACGTATATACAATTGTTGTCTTTTCTTTTGAAAATAAAAGACTTCTAATAATACCTTCTCCTATTGGTTCCTTCGTTTCCCCTCTTTTTACTGGAATAGATACATCCATTGGATACAAATGATATCCATCTAAAATAAGTTCAAAATTATTTTCTTTTACTCTTTTTTCTTTCCCTTCCGTAATTATGCATGATTCAATCTGGACAGACATTGCCATTATCCATTCCTCCCTTAGTTCCAGTATACCAAAAATTCAGATTTCTACGATTTATTTTTTTCTCTATTATACATACAAGACTAGATTTACTTTTTTTAATTAGGCATTCACACATTTCACATTGATACATACGATAACGTATCGGATAGTGCATTTGTAAATAACAGGGGGAATATAATGTGAAAGGCTTTAAAATATTATTTATCATGGTTATTTTTACGTTCATTTTTTCCGCTTGCAGTACACAACAACAAAGTCTACAAAAAGTGCGTATTGCAGAAGTAACCCATTCCATCTTTTATACACCGTTTTATGTCGCAATTGGAAAAGGTTTTTTTGAAGAAGAAGGTTTAGAAATCGACTTAACAACAGTACCAGGCGGAGATAAAACAATGACTACATTAATTTCGGATGGAGCTGATATCGCCTTAGTCGGTTCTGAAACTAGTATTTATGTTAACGCACAAGGTACAGATGATCCGATCATTAATTTTGCTCAATTGACTCAAACGGATGGTACATTCCTTGTATCACGAGAACCAATTGATGACTTTACTTGGGATATGTTAATAGGTTCGACTTTCCTCGGTCAGCGGAAAGGTGGTATGCCACAAATGGTCGGGGAATACGTGTTAAAACAACATGGTATTAATCCACATGAAGATTTAGAGTTGATTCAAAACGTTGATTTTGCAAATATTGCCCCTTCGTTTTCATCCGGAACAGGGGATTTTGTGCAACTATTCGAACCAACTGCAAGTATTTTTGAACAAGAAGGTAGAGGATATATCGTCGCTTCCTTTGGTGAAGAAAGTGGGCATATCCCATATACCACTTTTATGGCAAAAGAAAGTTATATCAATAAAAATGAGGAAATTATTGAAAAATTTGTAAGAGCATTATATAAAGCACAAAAGTGGGTATATGACACACCATCTGAAGAAGTAGCTGAAACCATTGCTTCATTTTTTGAAGATACGGATATGGAAATTATTACTTCCTCTATCGAACGATATAAATCTCAAAAATCCTTTGCCGAAGATCCAATATTAAATGAGGAAGAGTGGAATAATCTGCAAAATATCATGGAAGAGGCCGGTGAGTTACCAGAAAGAATTGATTATGATACGTATGTGAATACAGAGTTTGCTGAAAGTATATTAGAGTAATTAAAAAAGATGCATCAGTGAAGGGAGGCTAATTATGAGCTTCTTACAGATTCAAGATGTCAGTCATGTTTATTTTTCAAAAAATGACCGTACTTTAGCCATCACAGACATCAATCTTACAATTGAAGAGGGGGAATTCATATCCATAATCGGGCCAAGTGGATGTGGAAAAACAACAATCCTTTCCATTGTTGCAGGTTTAATCACTCCTAGCGTTGGAAAGGTAATCCTCGATAACGAAAGCATTACTGGCCCAAATAAAAACACAGGTTACATGTTACAACAAGATTATTTATTCCCGTGGAAAACCATTCGCGAAAATATTTTTCTCGGCTTAAAACTAACCGGTCAATTAAATGAAAAAACAAAACAAAAAACATTAAATCTTTTAAAAAAGATGGGGCTTGGCCATGTAGAAAATCAATTTCCGACCCAATTGTCAGGTGGCATGCGTCAACGCGTGGCTCTTGTAAGAACATTAGCGACAAATCCAAAACTATTACTACTTGATGAACCTTTTTCAGCGCTCGATTTTCAAACAAAATTAAAATTAGAAGATCTCGTATTTAAAACATTAAAGCAGTTTGAAAAGACAGCAATACTTGTCACCCATGATATAGGTGAAGCGATTGCTATGAGTAATCGAATTTACTTATTTACAAACAGACCAGGTACTGTTCATAAATTATTTAATATCCCTGAAGAACTTAGTAAAATTCCACCATTTGAGGCCAGAAATCACCCGTTATACAATGAAATATTTCAAGGAATATGGAAGGAGTTGGAAAAACTTGAAAATCAAAATGAATATTGATTCCATGCATCGTGAGTATAAAAATAAGATAATTCGGGAACAGCGTTTTGTTATTTTTTTCCAGCTTCTGATTTTTATCACGTTTTTTGCCCTATGGGAGATCGCAAGCAATCTTAAATGGGTGGACCCGTTAGTCTTTAGCTCCCCTTCCAAAGTATGGAATTTATTTGTGGAAAATATACTTGAAGGCACCATTTACGCCCATATATCCATTACATTATTCGAAACCATTCTCGGTTTTATAATTGGTACAATTGCTGGAACTATTTTAGCCGCCATTCTTTGGTGGTCCCCATTATTGTCAAAAATTCTCGATCCATATTTAGTTGTATTGAACGCGATGCCGAAAGTTGCTCTTGGACCGATTTTAATTGTCGCGCTTGGTCCAAACATGACTTCCATCGTCACCATGGGCGCAATTATCTCAGTAATCATTACAACAATCGTCGTATACACTTCTTTTCGTGAAACAGATCCAAATTATATGAAAGTATTACAAACTTTTGGTGCAACGAGATGGCAATGTTTTAAGGAAGCCATTTTACCCTCATCATTTCCAGCCATTATTTCAACATTGAAAGTAAATGTAGGCCTAAGTTGGGTAGGGGTCGTTGTCGGTGAATTTTTAGTATCGAAACAAGGGTTAGGATATTTAATTATATATGGATTTCAAGTATTTAATTTTACACTAGTCATGCAGTCGCTTTTAATCATTGTAATCTTTGCAACAATTATGTATAAAATTGTAGAACTAATTGAAAATGCTCTAATTAAAAATAGATAAATAATGAAGGACACCAGATACAAATGGATAGAAAAAGTAAAAGTAGCGGCGAACCAAAAATGTATCAATATTTCCCTACTTGCAGAAAAACTGAAACATACTCAAATCCAGCGGGATAAGAAGTAAATCTTAAGATCCCGAGTTAGGACTAAAGATACCTGAGGATGCGTCCGCTACTTAATCATGTAAAATTTACTATAAAACTTCATTGCTTTCTTGGCAGTTCGTTAAAAATAAACTTCTTTTATTCGTTTGATACTTAACGGCACAACGTCATCTTGCATAATAAAACTATATTCTTCTCCTGAAAAGGAAAGCGTATTTGAAATTTTTTTCAAAACAGGGCCATCCGTTTCCATATAATTTTTCTTTTTTTCCAGCTTTTCAATTTCTGCAAAATAAACCGCCTTGAAAAAATGTTCATCTTTTCCACAAACTTCATATTGACCTACACGAAATAAGCTTTTTACTTGTCCCCCTGTTTCTTCATATACTTCTCTTTTTGCAGCTTCTTCCAAATTTTCATCTGCTTCCACTTTTCCACCTGGAAATTCCAATCCTCTTTTTTTATGTTTTGTGAACAACCAAAAATTTTTATACTTAGAAATAACAAGGACATGTTTTACTTTATCATTCCATTGTTCACTTGAATAAGTAAACCGAACTTGATTTCCATTTTTATCAATAAATTCATGCATCTTATTCAACCTCGCAACTACACTTATCGATTTACACATTACATAGTATCATGAAAACTATTATTTCTCTTACGGAAATGACTTCCTTCTGTTTAGCCCATCAATAATATACTAACACAATATTGATATAATTCTTCTCATGCCTTTTTTATCAAAATACGATTCATTCCTAAATTGCTGGACGTTTCTTAGAACTTCTTCTCGATTGTGCAGTTTTTCATTATTGATATGTTTTTTCCTTAACATCATAAATAAAAGAAAAAATTTTTTAAATATATTGACTAAAAAGTTTTTCGGGATTATAATTCTCTTTAAACATTTATTAAGTTTTCATTAATATAAAAAATCTGAACATTAAAATGTGGAAGGAAGTATAACGATGACTCAACTTGCTCAATTGGAATTTGTCAAAGCGGACAAATTAAAAGAAAAACCAGATCCAAGCACATTACAATTTGGAAAAGTATTTACAGACTACATGTTCGAAATGGACTATGACATTGAAGAAGGCGGGTGGCATAATCCAACCATTAAACCATTTAGTCCCTTATCCTTATCCCCAGCTTCATTTGTGTTTCATTATGGTCAGGCCGTTTTTGAAGGTTTAAAAGCATATAAACAAGCCGATGGAACCATCGTCATTTTCCGACCTGAAAAACATATTGCTCGCTTAAACACTTCCAATGAAAGATTATGTATCCCCAAAGTTGATGAAAAATTAGCCTTAGAAGCGCTTGTTCAATTAATTGAATTAGAAAGTGATTGGGTCCCTGAAAAAGAAGGCACTTCACTTTATATACGCCCATTTATCATTTCAGTCGAACCATATTTAGGTGTTAGACCTTCTTATCATTATAAATTTATGATTATTCTCTCTCCAGTTGGTGCTTATTATGCTGATGGTCAATTAAATCCTGTTAAGATTTTTGTAGAAGATGAATTTGTTCGTGCAGTTAAAGGTGGGGTTGGCCATGTTAAAACTCCAGGTAATTATGCCGCAAGTCTTCTTGCCCAAGAACACGCTCAGAAAAAGGGATATGAGCAAGTGTTATGGTTAGATGGCAAGGAAAATAAATATATAGAAGAAGTTGGCTCTATGAATATCTTTTTCAAAATTAATGGTGAAATTTATACTCCGAAACTAAACGGAAGTATATTATCTGGTGTTACAAGGGATTCTGTCATTGAACTTGTCAAAGATTGGGGAGTTCCTCTACATGAAGAACGTATAGCCATTGAAGATATTTTTGAAGCTCATCAAAAAGGACTATTAGAAGAAGTTTTTGGTACAGGAACAGCGGCTGTTATTTCTCCAGTCGGCGAATTAAGATGGGAAGATAAAGTAATAACAATCAATAATAACGAAACAGGCGAATTTGCTAAAAAACTGTATGATACAATAACGGGAATTCAATACGGAAAATTAGAAGATACGTTTAATTGGGTCAAAAAAGTAAAATAAAACTACTAGGAGATAGTCTTACAGGCTGTCTCCTTTCCTTTTATAAAATTTTTCTTATTCATCATTCATCTAGACTTTTTTCTTATTTAATGGTAAAAGTAAATAAACATAAGATATTCAATAAGAAGGAGTGAGCGCACAATGAAATTTGTTGATGAGTTATATAACTTTTATAAAGATCAACTAATGGCAGATGAAGAAGACGTCGATTTATTAATATATTCCATAATGCAAGACCTCTCTCGGGAAGATATGCTTCGGGTGATGTCTGAACTAAATGATAATGAATTGTACCAAATTACCGGTAGTTATTTAGCTTTTAAGTTAAAGGAAAAAATTGTTCAAGACCAAGACTTAGGATCATTACCTAATGATAAATATTTAAATTAATACATAAAAATTGGCTGCTTGATAAGGCAGCCATTTCATAATTACCCAAGGAATGCTTTGTACATCCATATATGTTTTTCAAAACTTGAACTAATACCTAATAATAAGTCAACGGTTACTTCATCACCAGAATCACTTGCAATTTCAATTGTCTCTAATAAATTTTTATTGATTGATTCTAAATCTTGAACAATTTCGGTAACCATCTCTCGGTCAGTACCTTTTGATGTTGCCTCTTTTATTGAAGCTAATTCTAGACTTTCTTTCAATGTAGAAATTGGGGTCTCACCTTTTTGTAATAATCGTTCGGCTACATCATCACTATGACCTGTAACTTCTTCATAAAGCTCTTCAAATTTTTCATGTAATGTAAAAAAATGAGGCCCTTTTACAAACCAATGAAAATGATGGAGTTTCATATAAAAAACTTGTAAATCAGCCAAAATGAGATTCATCTTATCTTTTAATTGTTGATCCATTCCATAACCTCCTTTAAGGAAATGTATTCTTCTTTACTTTTATCAAAACGTGATATTATTATGTAGAAAGAAAATAATTATTCCTTCTAAAATTTATTATACACCTGCAAAAAATTAAAGATTGTCATTAATGTGAATATTTTCTTAAAATTTTGAGGATGTTATTATGTTAAAAAAAATACTTATTCGTTTCATACAATTTTATCAAAAATTTATCTCTCCAATGAAACCACCAAGTTGCCGTTTCTATCCAACCTGTTCTCAATATGGTGTCGAAGCTATTTATCGTTTTGGGGCACTAAAAGGTGGTTACTTAACCATACGAAGAATTTTAAAATGCCACCCACTACATAAAGGTGGTTGGGATCCTGTACCCGAAGAATGGCCATTAAAAAAAAGAAAAAATCAGCATTGAAAAATAATATTGAAATGTCATCCGCTATACTATAAATGGAGCCACTTAACAGTATGTAAAAAATATCTGTTAACCGCTCCATTTTTTTCTTGCAATCATATCAGTTTTCCATTATCATACTTTTAGATAAATCGTAATGAATACGATTTGTGATTTTTTACTTAGGAGGCTTCTATGAAGAAACTATTAATAGCTACAATCAGTTTTCTATTAATTATTTTACTAACAGGTTGTAATGTAGATCGTACGAAGGAGGATACTGAAGGGAAACTGATCGTTCATACATCAGTCTATCCATTGGAAGATTTTACAAAAAAAATTGGTGGAGAATTTGTTCGTGTTAAATCAATATATCCACCAGGCATTGATGAACATTCCTATGAACCTTCTCAAAAGGATATTATTGATATGGCAAATGGCGATTTATTTTTCTACATAGGTCATAATTTAGAAGGATTTATGCATAATGCAGAACCAATTTTAAAAGATGAAGGTGTCAATGTTATTGCTATTGGAGAAAAAGTCCAAATAGACGAAACAGAAAAGCCGCAACATGACCATGAACAGAACGAGCATGACGAACACGAAGAACATGAAGATCATGGACATCAGCATGGTAGTATTGATCCACACCTTTGGCTGGATCCGATCTATGCTAAGCAAATGGCTATAGCAATAAAAGATGCCCTTAGTAAAGCGATGCCTGAACAAAAAGCCTATTTTGAAGAAAATTTAACAAATTTGGTAAATCGGCTAGATGATTTACATAAGAAATTTGAAACGTTAGCAGAAACTGCAAAAGTAAAACAGTTTGTTGTCTCTCATTCCGCCTATGGTTATTGGGAAAAGCGTTATGGTTTAAAGCAACTAAACATTTCGGGTATTTCAACTTCACAAGAACCTTCTCAAAAACAGTTAGTAGAAATTATTAATGAAATTGATGAGAACCATCTTCAATATTTATTAGTCGAACAAAATGTAAGTAATAAATTAGTGAATGTTATTCAAAATGAAACAACAATTGATACACTCCCTATCCATAATTTAGCAGTGCTAACAAAACAAGATATAGAAAATGGTGAAGATTATTTTTCATTAATGAAAAATAATCTGGAGACACTAAAAAAAGCGCTAAATCCATAAACGAGTGGGGTAAGCTTAACCCCACTCATTATTTTCTATCATTTCTCGTAAACGTCTCCGCATAATTTTATTTGAAGCAGTTTTCGGTAGGTTAGTGGTTTTTAGCCATTTTTTTGGAACTTTAAATTTAGCAAGTTGTTCTTCACATAACTTTTGCAATTCCTGTTCTTCCACATGCCAACCATCTTTTTCAACAAAAATTCCATAAGGGATTTGTCCCCATTTCTCATCCGTAATTCCGACAACAGCTGCTTCTAAAATTCCAGGGTGAGTTTGAATAACGTTTTCAACTTCAGCCGGGTAAATATTTTCACCGCCAGAAATAATTAAATCTGACCGTCGATCAATGACAAATAAAAATCCTTCTTCATCCATGTACCCGACATCGCCGGTATAAAACCATCCATCTCTAGTAAAACTTTTTTCATTAGTTTCTTCTCGTTTATAATAACCTATTGTTACATTCGGTCCTTTTACAACGATTTCACCAATTTCCATCGGTTTTGCTATTTTATTATCTGTTATGATCTTCACTTCACTTAAAAATAATGGTTTCCCAGCAGAACCTATTTTTTCTAAACTATCTTCTGGTGATAACGTTACAATTTGAGATGATGTTTCAGTCATTCCATAAGATTGAAAGACAGGAATGCCTTTTGATTTACAAGCTTTCAACAACGTAACAGGAGCAGGACCACCACCGAGAAGGAAACAACGTAAAGCAGGATGATACTCACGTTCACCTAAATTGTCTATTAGTCTTTGGAGCATAGCCGTAACAACAGACACTATCGTTGCTTTACCTGCAATTAAATCTTGATTGATTCGTTTCTCGTCAAACTTATCATAAAGGATAACTGGGATGCCATATAATACGCTCCGAATTAAAATTGAATAACCGCTAATATGAAATAAGGGGACGGCTGTAAGCCATGCATCGTTTTCTTGTAAACCAAGATTGAGTATGTTTCCTATAGCACTAGACCAATGGTTTCCATACGTTTGCAATACACCCTTCGGAAAACCTGTCGTTCCAGAAGTATACATAATTGTACATACAGCGTTTTTACGAAATTCTGTCACATATTCAAATTCTTTCTCTTTTAAATCCTGTATTTGCTCATTGATGAGAATAGCATTGGGGAGATGGGAATGGAAATTTATTTTATTCGGTAATAATTCTTCTTCAGTTATTAAAAATTTCACTTCACTATCTGTAATTTGGAATAAAAGTTCCTTTTCTTGTAAACGTATATTTAATAAAACCGCTTCACAACCGAGTAACTGAAGTGCATGTATAATCATAACCGTATTTGGATGATTTTTAAGTAAAACCGCTACTCGATCTCCTTTTTGCACTCCTGCAAAATGCAGTTTCTTAGCAGTAGATATAACATCCTCTTTTAATTGTTTAAATGTCCATTTTTTATTATTAAATATTAATGCAATACGATCAGGTGTTAAATAAGCACGTTTTAATAGCCAGTTTGGTAGTGTTTCTTCAACTAACATGATGTCACCTCTTTTAATAGAGCAATAAGCGAACCCATCCATTTAAAACTACAAAATAAAACTCATAAAAAATATGCTTTAAAAGATAAGCAGCTATTGGTAGCTGCTTGCAGCTATTGGTAGCTGCTTATCTTTTAAATCTATTGTTTTTACTCCTGACAGAATTAAGGGAATCGTGGAAATTGATCAAAGTTAGGTTTCCGTTTTTCTTTAAAAGCATCCCGACCTTCTTGTGCCTCAGGTGTTGTATAATATAGTAACGTAGCATCCCCTGCTAGCTGTTGGATTCCAGCCATACCATCAGATTCTGCATTAAAAGCGGCTTTTAAGAAGCGAATTGCCATTGGGCTTTTCTCAAGGATTTCTTCCGCCCATTTCACTGTTTCATCTTCTAATTGTTCTAAAGGTACAACTTTATTTACTAACCCCATTTCAAGCGCTTCCTGAGCATTATATTGACGACATAAATACCAAATTTCCCGGGCTTTCTTATGACCGATAATTTTTGCTAAATAACCAGCACCATATCCACCATCAAAGCTGCCAACCTTTGGACCAGTTTGCCCGAAAATAGCGTTTTCAGCAGCAATTGTTAAGTCACATACAACATGTAAAACATGCCCGCCACCGATTGCGTATCCTGCTACCATTGCAATAACTGGTTTTGGAATAATCCGAATGAGCCGTTGTAAATCTAACACATTTAAACGTGGAATATGGTCATCTTGACCAACATAACCACCATCACCACGAACCTTTTGGTCACCACCGGAACAAAATGCTTTGGTTCCAGCACCAGTTAAAATAATCACGCCTATTTTTTGATCATCCCGAGCATAGCTAAATGCATCAAGTAATTCCTTTACTGTTTCTGGGCGAAATGCGTTATGTACCTCTGGACGATTAATCGTTATTTTTGCAATACCATTATATGTTTCATATATGATATCTGTATATTCGCGTTCACGAATCCATTCTCTTGCCATTTATTATGAATCCTCCTTTTCATCTAGCAAAATGTCCACTACTATTTTACCAAACTTATCTCTTTTTTCCACATGAACAGCATGGCCTGCTTCTAAAATTGTAAACATTTCTCCTTTTGGAAGTTTTGCTACCATTTCAAGTCCGATTTTATAGAATTTTCGGTCGAGCTCACCTGTTATAATATAAGTAGGTATATTTAATTCATTTAAGCGATTCCACCAGGATGGTTGGACACCTGTCCCCATTCCACGTAAACTATTGGCTAAACCATGAGGATTTTGAGCTAAACGCTCTTGTCGAATGTGTGCTTGAATCTCTTCCGACAAACGTTTTTGGCTTTGAAACAAAGGAATATTCTCCCAATACTGAACAAATCTTATAAGCCCTTCCTCTTCGATCATTCGAGCCAATTTTTCATCCTGTTCTTTCCTTTGTAACCGTTCTGTACCTGTTTTTAATCCTGGTGAGCTACTTTCAAGAATAACTGAACACACTTTTTCCGGATATATCATTGCAAAAGATAGTGCAAATCGTCCACCCATGGAATAGCCTAATAAATGAGTCTGGTCTATATTAAGTTTTTTTAAAAAAGTATAAATATCTTCCACAACATTTTCTATTCTATATCTATCAATTAGTTCAGGGCTTTCTGTTTCTCCATGTCCCGGCAAATCAATAGCAATTACTGTAAAAAATTTCGACCATTTTTTTATAAAAGGCTTCCACGTATTCTTACTTCCTGTAAAGCCATGGAACAATAGTAAAGGTTCACCATTTCCTACAATAAAGTAACTGTAGTTCATCCCGTTTAAATTTATAATCATTTCTCGACCATCCTATTATTTCTATTACCCCAAAATGTTTTCTATTTCCCTGGAAACATTATTCCACAATTTTTGACGAATTTCTGCATTTTCTTGACGATTCGTCAATACTTCAATAATTTTTAATCCCTTTTCCATCCTTGTATGCTCCATAACAGATAAATATTGTTGAAATGTTTCCACTTTATAATATTTACCGCCATATAAATGTGCTGCATGTTCAAATCGAAGATCAGTGGGTGTCCCAAATAATAATTCAAAATAAGTCGGGTAATTCGCCTGTTGAAGCATGGAAAATATTCCCCCACCGTTATTATTGATAATTAATATTGTGAGATTTAAATCATGCATTTTGGCAGCAAGTAAACCGTTCATATCATGATAAAAACTTAAATCACCTACCACCAGATACGTATGATCTTCAATGACACTAATACCTAAAGCGGTCGATATTAAACCATCAATTCCATTTACACCCCGATTACCAAATAACTTGATCTCGGAACTATTTGAATGGAAAAAGTCGTCCACATCACGAATTGGCATACTGTTACCAATCATAACACTCGCTTTTTTAGGTAATAAATGTTGTAGGTGATAAATTAATCTTCCTTCACTTATACCTTCATCATCAATTTGAACAATACTCTCTTTGACTAATTGATTTAATCTTAACCATTGTTCAGTCCATGTTGAATTGAACCTTGTTTTATTATTCGTTAAGGAAGCTAATTTCTCGCAAAAAATTTGTTCATCACAGTAAATCATTTCGTATGCACTACTAACGGGATCACGCCAACCTTGTCCACCATCCACGATGTATTGAGGAACATCAGCATGTTCTTTCAAATAAAACATTAAAGATTTCGACACCGGCATAGAGCCAAAACGGATAATCATTTCCGGCTTTAATTTTTTTCGGGCAGTCTCATTTTTTAGAAAAGCGTTGTATGAGTCTAAAATTAACTCTTTATTATGTGTGCCGCTTCGCAATTGGGATAAGGGATCAGCAATAATTGGATAATTTACATTTTCAGCGAATTGAACGATTGCTTCATTAAATGCTCGATTATAAACATCCATTGGTCCACAAACGATTAAACCTTTCTTAGGTAATTTATCTACTAGTTCATTGAACGACTTATCCTTTAACGTTGGATAACTAGTCATAATTTTTACGTTAGAAGAGTCCGTTCCTTCAAATTTGTTAGGATCATCCATGATAGGAACTAGCGGTTCACGTAACGGGAAATTCAAATGTACGGGGCCATATGGTCTTTGCATTGTAGTCTGTACGGCCCGTGAACATACCGTTCGTACAAACATTAACATATCTATAGAACTCTCAGGTAACGGCATATCTTGAAACCATTTCACATGTTTCCCATATAAGTCCACTTGATTAATCGTTTGAGCTGCACCAATATCCCTCAACTCATGTGGACGATCTGCAGTTATAACAAGTAAAGGCACCCTAGCATAATAACTTTCTACTACTGCAGGAAAATAGTTAGCAGCAGCTGTTCCAGAAGTACATAAAATAGCTACAGTATTATTCATGGCTTTCGCTAAACCTAGGGCAAAATATGCGGCTGACCGTTCATCAATATGAATGATAACTTCGATTTCTGGATGATCTGCCAAAAGCATTGCAATCGGAGTAGACCTTGAACCAGGACTAACAACAACTTTTTGTACTCCAGATTTGGCCAATTCATCGACGAAAGCACCAATATATTTTGTCATCGCTTCTTGATTACTCATAAATATTTCCTCCTAAAGCCCGTAACATTGGACGAAATTTCACTTTTGTTTCGACAAATTCTTTTTCTGGATTTGAATCTCGAACAATTCCACATCCTGCAAATAGCACTGCTTCCCTATCCCTTATTAATCCTGAACGGATCGCTACCACAAATTCACCGTTATGTCTGTAGTCAACCCAACCGATTGGTCCTGCATACATACCACGTTCAAAAAGTTCAAAGTCACGGATCATTTGTAAAGCTACCTCAGTTGGTGTTCCACCTAAAGCAGGCGTTGGATGTAATTCTTTTACAAAGTCGAAGATCGATTTTTTATCTTTAGCCCATCCTTCAACGGGTGTATACAAATGATGAATATCTTTATTTGTCATAATCTGAGGCGAATGAGCTTTACTAATGGACTCACAAAGTTGTTGAAAGGCTTCTGTAATCATGTCAACAACAAACTGATGTTCGCCCAAATTCTTTTCATCATTTAGTAATTCCTTTTTCATTCGTTCATCATCATCTTCGGTTTTACCTCTAGGAGCAGAACCAGCAACACATGCTGAAAACATGCGCTTTCCTTCCTTTTTAACTAACCTTTCTGGAGTAGCACCAATAAAACAATCTTCATTACTTGTTAATGAAAAAATATAGCTGTTTTTTTGCTGATCTCTTAAATTTTGTAAAAGAGCCACACGATCAATCTCATTCTCAAACAATAAATGTAAATCACGTGCTAATACTACTTTTTTTGCATATTCTTGATTGAGTAAGTGAATTGCCTTCCTTACTTGCTGTACCCATAGAGAACTATTTTTTTCTATAACATTTGGAAGACTCATTTTTTCTTTTACTTGAAATTTATTGTTAACATTGGAATTCTGTAAAATAAAATTTCGTTCTTTTAATATTTGTTCGATATCTTCTTCTCTCATGCCATCAGGGGTACATATTATATTCATCGTAAAATAACTTTGGCTGTTCACATTGGTTACCATATACTTAGGGACATAAAAAATGCCGTGGCTAAAGTTCTTCCACAGATTGGATTCTTTATTTACATAGTCAAAGGAAAATCCCCCAAATAAAACAGGTCCAACACCTGTTACTTTAGGATATGGATTATTTATAATGGAACGTTCAACTAATAGCTGCCATTCTTCACTAATATTTTCATATCGGTTATTTATGTCTGTTATGTTCATCGTCATAGCAGCACCTAATCCAGCAATTAATAAGTTAGAATGGGCATCTTGCCAATAAAAATTTTCATTTACAAAGTGATCTATATTACTATGAATAAATTGAAAAGCATCTATGCCATCTAGTTTCTCAACATAACTAACTATTACGTCATGTTTATTTTTTCTCGCCTTTTCTACCCCGCTGTTTATCAAATTTTCTATATTTATCATGTGCTTAATCCCAACGTTCATTATTTTCACCCCGAAACCCTGATAATAGCTAAATTTATTCCTATAATAAAAAGTCACTCTTTTTATTATAACATGATGAAAATATTGTATCGACTATACTCCAGATAAAAGCCTTCCTTATCATTTTCCATCCAGAAAAGGAAATTATATCAATTGACACTTTTTCTTAGATTCCCTAAACTAAGTATAGAAGTTCACATGTTAGTCAAAATTGAATAACTAATAGAGGAGAGCGAATTTCATGCAACCTGATATTCAAGCCAAACAGCGGACAACTCTTGAAAAAAACAAAGGTTGGCAAGTTTGGTGGCAATTAATGCGACCTCATACATTAACGGCCTCATTTGTACCGGTAACACTCGGTACGGTGTTAGCGTTTGAAGTTTTCAATCGTGTGCATATCGGACTGTTCTTGGCAATGCTTATCGCAAGTATATTAATTCAAGCAGCAACCAATATGTTTAATGAATACTATGATTATAAAAGAGGACTTGATAACGAAGAATCAGTCGGAATTGGTGGCACAATCGTCCGCGATGGAGTTCATCCAATAGTAATTATGCGACTGGCTTTATTATTTATCGGGATTTCCATTTTGTTAGGCATTTATATTTGTGTAAATAGCAGTTGGTGGATTGCTTTAGTTGGAGTTATTTCAATTTTAGTTGGATATCTATATACAGGTGGTCCATTACCTATTTCATCTACTCCACTTGGCGAAATTATGTCCGGTTTATTTATGGGAATTAATATTATTTTAATTTCCTATTTTATTCAAACTGGTACGATTACAACAACTGCCATCTTAGTATCAATCCCAACAACGATATTAATTGGGGTTATTAATCTATCAAATAATATTCGCGATGTTAAAGGTGATAAGGAATTTGGAAGAAAAACTTTGCCTGTATTACTCGGTAGAGATAATGCATTAAAAATTATGGCAGCTAGTTTCTTCATCTCCTATATTTGGATTATCGGTTTAATCATATTCAATCATTTAACTCCATGGCTTCTCATTGTATTACTAAGTATTCCAAAAGCATACAAAGCTGTAAAAGGGTTCATGGGTAAAACAGAACCTATTGAAATGATGCCAGCAATGAAAGCAACAGCACAGACGAATACGTTCTTTGGATTTTTATTATCAATTGGATTTATTATCTCATTTATATTCTAAAACAGCAGTCTATTCTTAGACTGCTGTTTTAATTTGGTTAGATATAGATAGCATATTGTCTATAAATGTTTCGCAATTAATGTATTTATAGTTCATCTTCTATTTAGAGAAATTGATTTCCCATATCACAATCTCACAATTGTTTGTATTTTATTTATTAGTATAATTATTAGAACTTTTTTTGCTTTTTAATTTTACAAGATTTCACAACGGACATTTTAGGGGCGAAAATAATAAATTTGTACTTATATTTGGTCCACAAGCAGTTGGCAAAAATGACAGTTGGAAAAAAATAAAAAAAATTAACGGCTTTTAAATAATTTCACAATCATCTTACGATAGAATGGCTCGAACCGTTTTTTGGATTAGTCCAATAATGTGGAAACTATCAGATTCATTTCGAACTGAGATTTTTAAAGCCTTTGCAAAAACTAACCAACCAGGTTTAATATTCACTTATGTATGGGCTTTTGATAGAAAGAAGATTGAAAGCTTGTAGAGAACATCTGTAAAATTTTTGAAGAAAAAGGAGTAGAAGTATATTTCGTAGAATTAGAAGCTGATATAAATGAACCCATAAATAGAAATAAAAGTCCATATCGATTAAAAGAAAAGCCCACAAAAAGAAATATTGAAAGATCTGAAAGAGAATTACTTGAAACAATGAAAAGTCATAGATTAAATTCTTATAAAGGCGAAATAACAAGAAAAATTATATAAAAATCAATAATACAAATCGGACACCAATTGAGACAGCAAAAATGATCTCAAAACGATTTCATTTTTTTATAAGAATACATAAAATGATCCCCAAAAAAGACAATAACTACTCTAGAATCAAATAAAAAGCACTTCCTATTGGGAAGTGCTTTTTCAATGACCCCTACGGGATTCGAACCCGTGTTACCGCCGTGAAAGGGCGGTGTCTTAACCACTTGACCAAGGGGCCAAAATAATGGTGGAGAAGGTGGGATTCGAACCCACGCACCGGATAAACCCGGTCTAACGGTTTAGCAAACCGTCCTCTTCAGCCACTTGAGTACTTCTCCATCTGGCTCCGCAGGTAGGATTCGAACCTACGACCGATCGGTTAACAGCCGATTGCTCTACCACTGAGCTACTGCGGAATAATATATTTTTTCTGATGGGCCTGAGTGGACTCGAACCACCGACCTCACGCTTATCAGGCGTGCGCTCTAACCGACTGAGCTACAGGCCCATTTATGGAGCGGGTGAAGGGAATCGAACCCTCGACAACAGCTTGGAAGGCTGTGGTTTTACCACTAAACTACACCCGCATAACTGAATTAAAATGGTGGTTCGGGGCGGAATCGAACCGCCGACACATGGATTTTCAGTCCATTGCTCTACCGACTGAGCTACCGAACCGTAAGGATATTTGTTTTAATGGCGGTCCGGACGGGACTCGAACCCGCGACCTCCTGCGTGACAGGCAGGCATTCTAACCAACTGAACTACCGGACCAATATTGCGGGGGTAGGATTTGAACCTACGACCTTCGGGTTATGAGCCCGACGAGCTACCAGACTGCTCCACCCCGCGGTAATAATATTTCTCTGTTCGCTAATATATTATGGTGGAGGAAGAGGGATTCGAACCCCCGCGCGGTTTGACCCGCCTGTCGGTTTTCAAGACCGATCCCTTCAGCCAGACTTGGGTATTCCTCCAAAAAGATAATATGGTGGACCTTGTAGGACTCGAACCTACGACCGGACGGTTATGAGCCGTCTGCTCTAACCAGCTGAGCTAAAGGTCCTTGTATTATAGTAGCGGCGGAGGGAATCGAACCCCCGACCTCACGGGTATGAACCGTACGCTCTAGCCAGCTGAGCTACGCCGCCATGGACTATATTACTCATTAATGGTGGAGCCTAGCGGGATCGAACCGCTGACCTCCTGCGTGCAAAGCAGGCGCTCTCCCAGCTGAGCTAAGGCCCCATTTATAATAATGTGTCTTTTTATCTATCGGGAAGACAGGATTCGAACCTGCGACCCCTTGGTCCCAAACCAAGTGCTCTACCAAGCTGAGCTACTTCCCGTAACATAAGCGCGCCCGAGAGGAGTCGAACCCCTAACCTTTTGATCCGTAGTCAAACGCTCTATCCAATTGAGCTACGGGCGCATAATTAATGAAATGGTGCCGAGGACCGGAGTCGAACCGGTACGGTAGTCACCTACCGCAGGATTTTAAGTCCTGTGCGTCTGCCAATTCCGCCACCCCGGCGAGTTGATTATGGAGCGGAAGACGGGATTCGAACCCGCGACCCCCACCTTGGCAAGGTGATGTTCTACCACTGAACTACTTCCGCGTTGTTTTTTTGATGCGGGTGAAGGGAGTCGAACCCCCACGCCTTACGGCGCCAGATCCTAAGTCTGGTGCGTCTGCCAATTCCGCCACACCCGCAAATGGTGAGCCGTAGAGGATTCGAACCTCTGACCCTCTGATTAAAAGTCAGATGCTCTACCGACTGAGCTAACGGCTCGTCTTACTATATGTTTAAACTGGTGCCGGCCAGAGGACTCGAACCCCCAACCTACTGATTACAAGTCAGTTGCTCTACCAATTGAGCTAGGCCGGCATATCAATTAAATATGGAGGATGACGGGATCGAACCGCCGACCCCCTGCTTGTAAGGCAGGTGCTCTCCCAGCTGAGCTAATCCTCCTAGAGTCTGGCAACGTCCTACTCTCGCAAAGGGAAACCCTTCACTACCATCGGCGCTGAGAAGCTTAACTTCCGTGTTCGGGATGGGAACGGGTGTGACCTTCTCGCTATCGTCACCAAACAAATTGGTTAGGACAAGTATTATTATACATGTTTTTTTTAAAATTTCAAGAAGAAATTTTTCATTCTTTCAAAACTAGATAACGCAAGGCAAGTAAACCAAGTTATTGTCAATTGGTTAAGTCCTCGAACGATTAGTATCCGTCAGCTCCACACGTCACCGTGCTTCCACCTCGGACCTATCAACCTTGTC
>NZ_JAOUSE010000027.1:0-40924 GCF_025660415.1 Pallidibacillus thermolactis | reverse complement strand
AGGTTTTTCAAACGCCTATCAAGCCCTACAAGAAATGTTCGAAGAAAGATACTAAAATTTGTAAGTATGTAAGGATATATGAAAGGACGTGCGTTTCCCACTAGGAGACTGAATATTCAGTCTCCTAGTGGGAAACAGATAAATGAATTTATTATCAAATACAGCATAATCTGAGGATACTCTATAGAACCTTACACAAAATTCTTGACGTTACCTATAGTTTTGGCATTTTAATTTAGAATATATTATACTTAATGAGTAAACGTATGGATGTACAAGGATAAAAGGTGGCGAGAAATAATGAAAAAAATACAGTGGGTATTTTTGTTTTATGCAATTTTAGCCGTATTTTCTATGATTGGAATTGCCATTTCCATATCGTATGAAAATATACTACTTATCTTATTATTTACATTGGCTTTGATAGTGATTATGGGATTAGGTTTCCAGCGCAAGAAAAAATTGCAAGCGGAAGGAAAATTGGATTAACTTAAAAAAGGCTGAGTGCGTATGCATTCAGCCTTATTATTATTCTTTCCGTTCAACAAAATTGTTTAAATATTTTTGAATAATCGTCTCATGGATTCCTGGTTTCGCTACTAAAAGTGAACTTTTTTCAAGAATTGAAAGCGGCTTACCATCAAGTCTCGTTACTTTTCCACCTAATTCCTCAACAATGACCCAACCTCCAGCGAAATCCCATGGTGATAGACGTAATGCTATATAGGCGTCAAACCAACCAGCAGCGACACTTGCCATTTCTAAGGCAGCAGAGCCGATCGATCTTGTTCCCCGTGCATCTTTGACTATACGATGTAAGAGCTGATAATCAATTCGCATATTATTCGTTAACCAAAATGGATTGACACCGATAATGGCAGTTTCAATAGAAGTTTCCTGTAATCGATCTAATTTATCTCCATTTAAATAAGCACCTTCACCAATTTGTGCCGAAAATAACTCATCACGAATGACGTCATAAATATATCCAAGTTTACCTTTCCCATTTTCAAAAACTCCGATTGAAATAGCAAAATTACGATTCATATGGACAAAATTCATTGTACCATCTATAGGATCTATAACCCAAATAATTCCATTAGTATCTTCTATTTCATCACCTCCACCTTCTTCACCTAAAATACGATGTGAAGGAAACGTTTGGCGGATTTTTTCGATAAAAAACAACTCGGTTTCTCGATCTACATTTGTTACTAAATCATTAGCATTTGATTTAGAAGATACTTCTAAGGTATTCTTTAACGATTCACGTATCTGTTCACCAGCTTCTTTGATCCATGCTTTTGTCATTTCATCAATATGTTTCCAATCGGTCATTTTTGTTCCTCCATTTATAACGAAATAATATATCCATCTTAAAATAAAAAAATTAACTTCGTCAACATTAGCGTATCCATCGTGATAAAAAATAAAAATGCGTTTGTCAAAATGACATTACTTTGGATTTCAAAACTACTATGCTAAAATGATGAAAAACGAATAAAGAGAGGAAGGAAAAATGAAGTTTGAAGGTTTTACTGAAAAAGATTTTCAAGTGTTTACAATAGAAGGTCTCGATGCAAGAATGAGCGCAATACAGGAACGTATTCAACCAAAGTTTCGTGAAATTGGTGACATTCTGCAAATGGAATTATCAGCTCATGTTGGTAGTGAAATGTTTTTACATATCGCAAAACACGCAAGACGTACGGTAAATCCACCAAATGATACATGGTTAGCAATCGGACCAAATAAACGCGGCTATAAAAAATATCCGCATTTCCAAGTCGGATTATTTGATGATCATGTATTTCTTTGGCTGGCCTATATTTATGAACTCCCAAATAAAACACAAATAGCACAAAACTTCCTTAACCATCTAGATGAAATTGAAAAACTTGTACCGAAAGATTATGTCGTCTCCGTGGATCATACTCAAAAAAATGCAAAACCGATTTCAGAAATCTCTCTAGAGGAAGTACTAACACGTTTTAAAAAAGTTAAAAAAGCCGAATTTTTAATTGGTAGAAACATTGCTAAAGATGATCCACTTCTGACAGACGGCGAAAAATTTATTGATTTTACGGTGGACACGTTTAAAAGATTAGTACCGTTATATAAAATGTCATATACAGGTGAACTTGTATAATGAATGGGGCTGTCAAAACCAGCCCCCAATTAAATTTTTATCAAAATATCCTCTTTGTTTTCTTTCATCCTTTTTACTGCTTTATATGATGAAAATCCACTTACCTCTTCAAATTCTCGAAAAAGTTTCTTTTCTTCCCCAATACTTGGGACAACTTCCTTAAATTTCCGGTATTTTTCCATCAATTCATTCCGTTTCATTCCTATTTGATAAACTTTTTCGATCGCCTCAAAAAATTGGACCACTTTAACAATTTCTTCTGTTGACCAATCTAGTGATATGGGATATGAATAATTCAATGTTTTACACTCCTATCAATGCCATTTTTGGCGAATTTCTTCTGCTTCCTTAATCATACGTTTAAAAAGTTCATCTACTGTCGGTACATCTTTAATTAGCCCCATCACTTGTCCTGCCCAACCAAATCCTTCTTGTTCATTTCCTTCATGAATCCATCTCTTATTTGCTGTACCAGATATGTAATCTTTCAAATCTTCGTATGTTGCATTTTGTGCTTCTAAAGCTAATATTTTTTCAGTCCAATCATTTCGAATCGCTCTTGCCGGAGCACCCAATGTACGTTTGATGACAACCGTACTTCTTTCATCTCCATCAATAAGTGCTTTTTTATAACTTTCATGGGCATGCACACATTCTTTTGTGGCAATGAAACGAGTTCCCATTTCAACACCTTCTGCACCTAAGCTTAAGGCAGCCATGAGTCCCCTTCCATCCCCAATTCCACCGGATGCAATAACTGGAATTGAAACACTATCGACAACTTGCGGAACCAATACAAATGTTGAAACATCATCTCTTCCCAAATGTCCACCACCTTCTTGACCAACAACCATAACAGCATCTGCACCTAATTGTTCTGCTTTTACTGCTTGTCTTCTCGCTGCTACTAATACCAGTTTCTTCACATTTACTCCTTTTAATTCATCAAAAAACGGAGCAGGGTTTCCACCAGTAACAGAAACAACTGGAACTTCTTCTTCCACTGCAACTGTTAAAAATTCTTTAAAAGGGCGACCATGCTGACCAATCGCAAAGTTTACACCGAATGGTTTATTCGTTAACGTTTTTACTTTTCGAATTTCTTCACGTAAGCTTTCTGGATTTGGAAGACTCATGGCTGTAATTTGCCCAAGTCCACCTGCATTACTTACAGCTGCTGCCAGTTCACTATATGCTAAATGGGCTAAACCACCTTGTATGATGGGGTATGTAATATTCAATAATTTTGTCACTCTCGTTTCCCAATTTTTCATTTCCATCCTCCTATTCTACTAATATGTATTTAGTATATCAAACTATAAAAGTGTTGCCATTTTTTAAGCTTAATATTCTAAATGTTATGATAACAAAAAAAAACAGATAGCCTAAACTATCTGTCATATATATGAAACCCCTTTAATTTTTCCGTTCAAACTATTCTTTATTATTGTCTTGATCATGATGATCTTTACCGCAACGTTGACAAACACTGTAAAGAATTGTAACTTTTTCATCTTCAAAGTATTCAACTGTAGAATTGCAAGTAGAACAAACAATTTGACCCATTTATAAATCCCCCTAATCATTTTGTTAGGTCACATTGTTTTAATGTGACATACTATTTACTTTGTAGCTTAATAATATATCACATTTATTGTTTTGTCAACATATTTTTTATCACTTTTTCTATACCGACCAGCTAATATGATACACTATTAATAAATAATGCTATTACAATTGTTTATATTCATTCTTCTTCTCAATTAATTAAAAAACACCTGTAGTCTCTATTTAAGAGGCATACAGGTGTTTTATATTCCTTAGACTTCTATTATTCCATTATTCAAATCAATTACTCTTCATCATCCCCACGATAACGTTTATAAGGTAATGGATTCCATGTGCGGTATTCAAAATCTTCCTTACGTAATGCTTGTGGGATATCTTTTAAAATTTTCTTGGCGACATCCAGTTCGCGTTGCGCTTCTGACTTATCTTGATAGAGAAATTCGTCAGATGCTTTTTCTGGTGCATTTTCCACCTTCTTCATAAGATTTTCGACAACCATCTCTTGTTGTTTCTTAATTGTATCCCGGGCTTCAGCTACCCACTCAGGTTGTACTGTTCTTAATGTATCGGTTACATAACTGAATTCTTCAAAGATTTCTTTATACACTCGATCCGCATTTTCCCGGACATCTTTTATCGCAGATTCCAAATCTTCAATTGTTAACTCACTAACCTCAAGAGGCTTCTCTCGTTTCGATCCCCCGATACCTTTTGAATGTAAGTAGTATGGAAAAATTGACTTAATCGTTTTTCCAACCGGATTGATCGCTTGACCATTTTCATCAACACCTTTTGGTTGAATACCTTGCATAGCAATTCTAGCTGACTCTGGACGAACAATTTCTTTCGGTGGTAATACACCGTAACGTAACAACTCCCGGATACCTGTCCCAGAAATATTAATGCGATAGCGATCATCGTGTGGACAAGTTTGTTCTGTTGCCGGACTATCACAACGTGTACAATAAAACACTTCATGGAACAAACGAATATCAATGCCTAATTCCTCTGTGCTAAAGGAATCGAACACAGAATGGCTAGCATATTTATCATAAAAATCACCGACACCGGCGTGATCCCGGCCAATTAACGCATGGGTACAGCCGTAATTTTTCATAATAAGTGCATGTAGTACCGCTTCACGTGGCCCTGCGAAAATATATGTCACACGTAAAGGAGCAAGAACAGTTCTATCTTTTGGATAATAAGTATTTAAAACCGCACGATACGATAGCATACGGAATTCGTGTCTAGTATATTCCCGTTTTGCCATTTCTACTAACGGTTGAACAAACAAACCATCCATCTCTTCTAAAGCATTTCGATGAATATATTCATGTCCGCGATGTAATGGGTTTGCACCGGTAATAAACCCTGCCACCGTTTTAAATTTCTTTTCCTCATAGAACAACTTCCACGTTTCCTTTGGTTCTAATCGTAATTCTTCAAAAGGTCCCCAATGTACACGATTTAAGAGTTGAATTGGTCCTGCTAAGGCCGTATCTCCCATTCTTCGATAAATGGAATCTACACCTGGATGACTCCGATCTGTCGTACCGAAAAGATGTTGGGCACGAAAATCACGATCGTATTCAAAAATGTCCTCTAATTTTAGTAATGCGATTGGTTTCATCGTTTCATCGATTAAAGCTACTTCATCGCCAACGGATAACGTTCGAATCACTTCTTTATTTCGATCACCAATTGGGGCAAAACTTAATGGAACTGGCCATATAAGACCATTCGTTAATCTTCCTGTTTCTAATACCGATTTATAATCGGCTTCATTCATAAAACCTTCATTTGGTGAAAGAACACCTGTTGCAATCATTTCAAGTGTAATAACCGCTTCTAAATCGACCATAATTTTTGGTAAATGTTTAGCTCTCTCCAAAGCTTCTTCTCGTGCTTTACCTGTAAGAACTCGGTTAACAAGTTTTCCCCCATGTGGCTGTTGAGGATATTTTGTTATTTTTTCCTCAACTTTTAATACTTGATTCTCCATCAACTTCACCTCATCCCCTACACAAATCTTTTTCTATGATTTTTGTCTCAATGGAAAATATTATATTCCCAAAAAATATGACACACCCCTTTGTTATAACCACCCAATTATCACCTATTTAAAGACAAATTATAAGTGTATATTTTTTGGGAATATTATTTTAATTGAATTATATCAGATTAATTTAAATATTTAAAATTATTTGCTTTCCTTATAACCAGTATGCGCTCGTACTGACACTTGAGCATAACGTTTTGTATCATATTCTTTTGATAATATCGTTCCTAAATAACCGGCTAGAAAACCAACGGGCACACTGACAAGTGCTGGATTATCTAATGGAAAAATAGGTTCCCCCACAAAAAGGGCGGCTCCCTCTACCGGTGAAAACACACTAGGGCTAATCGATACTAAAATTAATGCGGAAAATAATCCGGCTAACAATGCACTAACAGCACCTGTTGTGTTAAAGCGCTTCCAATAAACCGTATATAAAATGACCGGCAAATTCGCACTAGCTGCAATACAAAAGGCTAACGAAACTAAAAAGGCAACATTTAAATATTGAGCACCTAATGATAATAAAATCGAAACTACCGAAACACCTAATGCAGCATAACGGGCAGCTAGCATTTGTTGCCTTTCAGAAATTCTCCCTTTTTTAATAATTTGCCCGTATAGATCATGAGCAAAAGCAGAAGCTCCAGATAAAACGAGACCCGCAACAACCGCTAATATTGTTGCAAAGGCAACTGCACAAATGATCGCAAACAAAATATTTCCGCCAATAGCTTCTGCAAGTAACGGTGCGGCCATATTGCCTCCAGGGTTTGCTGCTAAAATTTTACTTTCTCCTACATATATGGCTGCTCCAAACCCTAAGAATAATGTTAAAATATAGAAGATTCCGATTGTCCAGGTTGCTGTAATAACCGATTTTCTTGCCGTTTGCGCATCTTTTACTGTGAAAAAGCGCATTAAAATGTGCGGCAATCCCGATGTCCCTAAAACTAAGGCTAACATGAGGGATAATGTACCTAATGGATCAGTATATTTAATTCCAGGATTTAAGTAATTGGCACCGTGACTTGTAGCTGTTTTGACTTCTGTAAACATTGCCCCGATATTAAAATTAAATTGCCACAAAACCATGAATGTCATGATAATCATTCCAGCCATCAAGAGTACAGCTTTTATAATTTGTACCCAACTCGTTGCAAACATACCACCAAACAAAACGTATATGGTCATCATCACTCCGACAATTAATACCGCTACCCAATAAGGAATATCAAATAATAATTGAATGAGTGCTCCTGCACCAACAAGTTGGGCAATCATATAAAACAAAACGATCGTAATCGTACTCAAGGCGGCTGCACCACGTACTTTTCTAGCATCAAAACGCGCATTGATCATATCTGCTAACGTATATTTACCGAGATTTCGTAAAGGTTCTGCAACAAGGTACAGTACAACAAGATAAGCGATTAAAAAGCCGATGCTGTAGAAAAAGCCATCAAATCCTTGCAAAGCAATCATCCCTGCAATACCAAGGAATGAAGCAGCAGATAAATAATCACCCGCAATTGCTAAACCATTTTGAAAACCCGTTAAACTCCCACCTGCTGTATAAAAATCCCCTGTTGATTTTGTTCTTTTTGCGGCAACATAGGTGACATATAACGTAAGTAAAACAATCGCAAGAAAAAGCGTAACAACAATTGGATCCACATTTTTACCTCCCTTATTTCAACTGGTCGCGTATAATTCTTTCCGCTTCTTTATCAAATGAAGATGCTTTTCTCACATAAATGCTGCTTAATACCCAAACCATAATAAATTGAGAAAAAGCAAAAATCCATGTCCACGAAATATCACCAATTGCTGGTGTATTTAAAAATGTCGTATACGATGTAAAAATTGGTAATAAAAAGTAGAAAATCATGAAAAATATTGTCATTGGAATGATAAATCTCCTTTTTTTCGCTAAAAACGCTTTAAACTGCGGACTACTTTGAACTTTCTCATAATCAATCTCTACTTTCTCTTTTTGTAATTGCTCCTGAGCCAAACGAACCAACCTCCTTTTATTTTTATTTTTACTGATAATTATATTTATTCTGAATATTCATTGGTAAAATTATGTTTAAATTGTTAACATTTCAGGTTGAATGGTGCATATCTTTACATGAATGGCAAAAAAAGAAGATGAAGATGCCTTCATCTAAATTTTCATATGTTTAATTAAATAGTCCTATTTAAATAATTGCAAAATCGTTTTACTAGCGGAACGGCTTACTGGTATTTTGGTCCTGTTTTTATCTTTTAATGTAAGATTACTAGTTCCATTAAACCACGGTGTTATTTCTAACACATGATTGAGATTTACTAAATAACTCCGATGGGGACGATAAAAGGGATAACCTTCTAACTGCTTTTCCAATTCCTGTAAAGTCATGCGACTAAATATAACTTTGTCTTCAGTATGAATTTCTAATAAACGTTTATTTGGCACTGCATAATAAATCGATTCTGGGGCGACAAGTACCATTCTTTCTCCATCATCAATTAACAATTTTGATATCTTCGCCTTCTTAAACTTTTCCTCCTCCTTATCATTGTTCTTTACATTCATCAACATTTTCCGAACACGATCCATCGTTCGTCTAAATCGTTTTTCTTCAAACGGTTTCAGCAAATAATCCACGGCTTCGACATCAAAAGCATCCATCGCATATTCGTCATAGGCTGTAGTAAAAACAAATAATGGAAAATGATTACGCGCATGTTTTTTAATATATCGCGCCGCTTCTAATCCCGTTAATTTGGGCATCTCCACATCAAGAAAAATAACATCAGGTTTATTCTCAAAATATAATTCAATTAATTGTTCTCCAGTTTCAGCATGGGGGGTGAGGATGATATTTTCTTCTTCCTCTAACAAATAGAACAATTCTTTTCGTGCCATCGGTTCATCCTCTGCAATTAAGACACGAATTTTCATCCCATCACCTCTTTTCTTTCATTTGATATCGGAATCGCAAACCGTACTTCACTTCCGCCACCTTCCAAGTTACGTATATGAAGTTTGGAAGATTCCCCTAATAAGCGGATTAATCGTTGATTCACATTATAAAGACCTGTTCCTCCATGATGATCATGAGTAAACGGTTGTTTACCTACAATAGGTAAAATATGTGTTGGAAACCCACTTCCGTTATCTCGGACAGTAACGATAAGTCTACTATTCTCTTTTATTAATATTATTTGAATTATGCAATCTTCTTGCTTCTTTTTTAAACCGTGATTTACTGCATTTTCAACTAAAGGTTGTATCGTTGATGGTGGAATATAAATATTTGTTAAATCGACCGGCTTTTGAAAAATAATCTTCAATCTACCTTTGAACCGTTCTTGAATTATGTCTGTATAGGCCTCAACATGTTCGCATTCTTTTTCAAGTTCCACTAACGATTTCGAAACTAAACGTATATTAAAACGCATAAAACTAGCCAACTGTAACGTAATATGCCTAGCGTTTGCTGGATTTTCTCTGAATAGACCTGCGATCAATTGCAATGTATTAAATAAAAAGTGCGGGTTTATTTGAGCTTGTAAATTCCGTAATTCTGCATCTCGAATTGAATCCTTTAATTTTTCAGCCCTCAACATATTTAACTGGTGCGAGATAAATTGACCGATTCCATCAGCCATCATCAACTCAACTTGTGAAATATGTTCAGCTTTTCGAAAATAAAATGTAATAAGATAGGTTACTTGTTCATCTTCAATAATGGGTATAAAGATGGCTGCTTCGAGTTGACAATGCTTCTCACTACATTTCAACTCTGATTTCAAAGTACAAATTTGTAGTTGTTTCGTATTTATTGCTTTTAATGCTCCTATCGAAACAGTCGTATCCCCTTGTTTGTGATGATCCTCCCCTATCCCTTTATGTGCTAAGATCGTTTGCTCGTTTGAAATCGACACTGCTGCAATTCTTAAACGATGATAAAGTAGCTCTGCTAATCCTTTTGCAACTTCAATTTCGGAATCTTTCTTCAAAAAGGGCAAAGCCTCTTTCGCAATGGCAAAAGCTTGTTTTGAAGCAAGGGCGGCTTCATTTTCTTGTTCTTGCAGCACAATCCCAATCATTGCTGTAAAAATAGCAATGGCTGAACTGTTTGTTAAAACGAGCGGTAATCCAATCGTATTTACGATCTCAATGATATTAAAATAATCAATATATAATAAAAGTAATAATTGCATATGCAAAATAGGAGGGAAAACACCAATAAATAACGCTTTAAAAGGTGAGATGACCCGTTCATTTGAGAAAAAACGTGCGGTCAAACCTGCAAGCAACCCTGTTAATGGATTAATAAACGCGTTGGCCACTGTTCCAACGCCACCAAGTAAAAATAAATGAATCCCAGTTATAACTCCAGCACCAAAACCGAGTAAAGGTCCGCCTAATAAACCTGCAATGACGATCGCAACTAGACTCATACTAACAATTAAATGATGGTCTTCAACAGGAAATATAATCAATGTCTGACTAACAGCCCCATCTTCTTTAATGACAATGCCAATCATCGTGCTGGCTATGCCAAACAAACCGAAAACGAAGGTGTGAACAAGAGACATTTTTACACTATACTTTCGGTAAAGCAGTGATTTAAATCCAGGTGTTCTTGTCATAACAAATGCAATGATAAGTAACAAACCAAGACGTTCAAATAGCGTAATTGTTAAACTTACCATTCCTGATCTCCCCTTGATGAGATACCAGTTTGCGCCTTTATATAAAAGTCATGAAAGTTCGTTTCCTTATGAAGTGAATTCTTGGAGAATAAGCTACCTAATAGAGCGCCGGCAAAACCGATCGGTATGGTGATGATACCTGGATTATATAATGAAAAAATCGGATCAGCATTTATCCATCCATCAACTGGATTCATAATATAAGGACCGAGTGCAACAAAAATGATAGAAGCTGCCACTCCAGAGATAATAGCCGAAATTGCACCCACATGGGTAAAGCGTTTCCAGTAGATTGTTAAAATCAAAACAGGAAAGATGCTAGATGCTGCAACAATAAAAGTCATAGAAACAAGGAATGTAACATTGATCGATTCTAACCGAAGAGCAAATAAAGTAGATAGAAATCCAATAACAAATGCTGTCAAACGAGCTGCCCACAATTGCTCTTTTTCATTCGTTTTTTCTTTTTTCCAAATGTGGTAAAAAATATCATGTGAAAAAGCTGTCGTCGCTGAAATGGCAAGACCAGATACAACGGCTACAATCGTCGTAAAAGCAACAGCTGATACAAAGGCTAATAAAAAGTCGCCGCCAACGACGCTTGCAAGTAATGGTGCTGCTAAATTCCCTGTTGGATCTTTTGCAATCAATTGTTCATAACCTAAGAGTGCTACTGTTCCAAATCCTAGGACAAGCGTCATAAAATAAAACAAACCAATGATCCAAGTAGCACTAAGGAGTGACTTACGAACTTCAGCCGTATTTCTTACAGTAAATAAACGCATTAAAATATGTGGGAGGCCAGCCGTACCTAATACTAAAGATAACTGTAGAGATAAGAACTCCAATGAGTTATGATATAAATGTCCTGGTAAAAAAAATTGTTCTCCAAGCGGTGTTCCTTCTTTCACTTTACTTAAAAGTTTCGACAGATCCCAATTGAAATGGGAAAAAACAATGAGGGTAAGCAAAAAAGTACCTGACATAAGCAGTACAGTTTTAATGATTTGTACCCATGATGTGGCAACCATGCCACCAAATACGACATAGATTGTCATAATCGTCCCGATAACAAAAACTGATAGAGAATAATCTATATCTAAAAGTAATCGTAACAAAAAACCCGATGCCACTAGCTGCGGGATCATATAAAGAATAGAGATAATAAATGTACAAAAAGCCATCATAAAACGCATCGTTTGACTCGGAAATCTTGTACATACAACATCTCCAAGGGAATATTTTCCTAAACGATGAACAGGTTCGCTAACGAGAAATAATACAACAATATAAGAAACTAAAAAGCCGATCGAATACAAAAAGCCATCATATCCACGAATAGCAATCATCCCAACAACACCAAGGAATGATGCAGCGCTAATAAAATCACCGGAAATCGCCATTCCATTTTGATAACCTGTCAAGGTACCACTTGCTATATAATACTGCTTTGTCGTTCCACTGCGTTTTGCTGCCCAATATGTAATAATTAACGTACATACAATGATATAAATTAACAATAGAAAATAGGTTGGGTTCACTCCAAATTCTCCCCTTTAATTTCCTCAAGCTTTTGATCATATTTTTTTGCTTTCCAGTCATAAATGCCACAAAACAACCATGTCATTGGAACTTGTATTAACGCAAAGACCCAAGCCCAAGGGAGATTAAAAAAAAGCTTGGTTTATTCATGACATCAGGTATAAAAATGAGTGATAAAGGAAGGCAAAAATAAATCAATAATCCTATAAAAAAAGTTGGAAAAAGCCATTTCTTTCTTGAATAGACGAGTTGACGAAGCGATTCCTCCATCCTTTATCCCACCCTTTAATAATTGAATATTCCTAATTTTATATAAATGATACAAAAACAAATATACAATGTAAAGTTGATTGATTAAGAGAATACAAAAAAATAAATGGTCGTTCTAACATCTTACTTGTCTGTCGACATTTCTTTTTCTCTAACAAAACATATACCTATTAATCCTAATAGAGAAAAGATGACTGGAGAAATAAAAGCTACAAAATACCCATGGGTTAAATGGTCTGTCGTCTGTTGGAAATATCCTAAAATGGTGCCAAATATAGTTGGTAATAAAACGGCACTTAAAAATCCCCCCGTATTCGCAACACCTGATACGACACCAGAATCGTAGATTGAAAAATGTTTTCTGACAATGGCAAACGTTAGGACACTTGAGCCAAACCCAAAACCGATAAGAATAAATAAAAAGTATAAGAGAATAATAGGCGGTTGACCTCTAAATATTAAAAAAACAAACCAGCTACTTACAACTAAAATATGTATAAATACGTATAGCTGCTTAATTGTACCTAATCGACTTGAGAGCCAACTTGCCAAAGGCGCACCGAAGATGGCTCCGAATAAGCCAGTCATTATCATTTGACTAGCTTCAGAACGACTCATCCCGTATATCTCTATACCAAAAGGAACTGCCCAAGAAGAAATAAAACCAATAAACCCACCAACAATACCAAAATGGCAAAAAAATAAAGCAAGCGTTTGACGATTTGTGAAAACTCTCTTTAATTGCTGTAAAAGCCCTTCTCGTATGGTTCTTTCATTATCAATTGTATTTTTTAACAAAAGTTGAGCTGGTAGTTTAAACAATACGAAGTATAGTGTGATAAAACAAAGGACTAACAATATCCCAATCGTAAAAAAAGGAATACGCCATCCATTTTGATCAATCCAAGCAGACAAGGGTACCGTTGCCATTAAGAATCCGATACTTCCTGTCATACCAGCGAAACCGATTATTCTAGTAAATTCATTTTTCTGAAACCATTCACTTAATATTAAAACAATAGATATCCAAACTGTTGCATCACCAGTCCCTGTTAGCACTCTTGCAAAAAGCAAAATATACTCATTCGGACTGCAACTATATATCGATATACCGATTCCTGTTAATAATGAACCAATAAATAATATTCGATCTGGTCCATAACGGTCGACAAGGATGCCCATTGGGATTTGTAAACTGGTAAAAATAAAAAAATGGATACTTGCTAGAATGCCTACTGTAGATGCAGTTAATTGATATTCTACCATTAGTTGATCCGTAATTAATCCAGGTGCAGTACGTTGAACAGACATAATCAGATAAGTGAATAAAACGGATATAAATACAATCCATCGAAACTTACTTTTTTGTTTTTCCAGTTTCATCACCTACAATTCTATTCTTTTTTCATTATATTTGATGATGGATTCAGTTAGTACCTTTCCTCTTTGTCCAATAAAAAAAGCTATCTCTATTTCCATAGAGATAGCCTTCGTATGAATCATTATTTGATAATATGAATTGGTGAACCTAGCGCAACCTCTGCTGCTTCCATTGCATTTTCACCGAATGTAGGGTGAGCGTGAATTGTTAATGCAATATCTTCTGCAGTCATACCAGCCTCAACAGCAAGTCCAATTTCAGCGATTAAGTCAGAAGCGTTAGGACCTGCAATTTGGCCACCGATCACAACACCGTCTTCTTTACGGACAACGATTTGATAGAAACCATCGGTGTTGTTTAGAGCTAATGAACGACCAGATGCTGCGAATGGGAATTTACCAACTGTAACTTCGATCCCTTCTTCTTTCGCTTGTTCTGGAGTGTAACCAACAGAAGCAAGTTCTGGATCCGAGAATACAACTGCTGGAATACCTAGGTAATCAATTTCAGCTGGTAATCCTGCAATTGCTTCAGCAGCAATTTTACCTTCATAAGAAGCTTTGTGTGCAAGTTGAGGACCTGCAACAATATCGCCGATTGCATAAATATTTGGTACATTCGTACGGCATTGTTTGTCGATTTCAACTAATCCACGATCGGTTAATTTTACGCCTGCTTGCTCTAGACCTAGTTCATCTGTATTTGGACGACGTCCTACCATGACAAATACATAGTCGGCAGAAATTTTCTCTTCTTTTCCACCAACTTCGTATGTTACTTCAACGCCTGTGTCGCTTTCTTCAACGCCTTTAGCCATGGCGTTCGTAATAATTTCAGCACCTTTGCTTTTGAAGTTTTTCTTCACAAGTTGTGTCATTTGTTTTGGATAGTTTCCACCTAGAATATCAGATGTACCTTCTAAAATCGTAACTTTTGTACCAAAGTTAGCATAAACGCCACCTAGTTCTAGACCTATTACTCCTCCACCAATGATTACAATTTCATTAGGGATCTCTTCTAGATTTAATGCGCCTGTTGAATCAAGTACACGTTTAGAAAATTTGAAAGTAGGTAGTTCAATTGGGCGAGAACCAGTTGCTACAATCGCATTTTTAAATTGATAAGTTTGGGCAGAATTTTCGCCAATGACACGTAGTGAATTACTATCTACAAAGAAAGCTTCACCTTTTACTATTTCAACTTTGTTTCCTTTTAATAAGCCAGAAACACCGCCAGTTAATTTTTTTACTACACTAGATTTGAATGCTTGTACTTTTGACCAGTCAACTTTTACTTGTTCTGCGGATATACCGATATCAGCAGATTCTTTAGCATCTAAATATTTGTGTCCTACGTTAATTAAAGCTTTAGATGGAATACAACCTACGTTTAGGCATACGCCACCTACTTCATTTTTCTCTACAATCGTTACTTTTTGACCTAATTGTGCTGCGCGAATCGCTGCAACATATCCCCCTGGGCCAGCCCCAATGACAATTGTATCAGTTTCGATTGGGAAATCTCCTACTACCATATTTGTAACGCCTCCATAATGTTTAGTTCTGGGTCGCACTTTCTCTACTTACATAATTATTTATGTAAGTGAAGTTGTAACCTGTCTAAGTATTCACATTGATTATTAGACAGAAGTTGCAAAAATTTCTCCGTCGTATATTCTTTCGAACTCATACGCCCCATCAATAGTATAGCAATATATGACAATTTTCGCACGAGTTAATTATTGAATACATGGACAAATTAAAGGAACGAAATGATGCAACTTCTGCCTAAGCAAAATTTTACAATTAAACTTCTAGTAATAATAATTCTGGGTCATTTAATAGACGTTTAATATGATTTAATGCACTTTGTCCTGTAGCACCATCAATTAAACGATGGTCGAAGCTTAGTGATAATGCAAGCATTGGTGCAGCAACAATTTCACCATCTTTTACAATTGGTTTTTCTTGAATACGACCTACACCTAAGATGGCAACTTCAGGGTAGTTTAATACTGGAGTGAACCATTGACCACCAACAGATCCAATATTGGTAATTGTTGCAGAACCGCCTCGCATTTCTTCAGCTGAAAGTTTTCCTTCACGAGCTTTACCAGCTAACTCGTTGATTTCACCAGCAATTGTAAACATTGATTTTTTGTCAGCATTTTTAATGACTGGAACCATTAAACCTTTATCTGTATCAGCTGCAATACCGATATTGTAGTAATGTTTTTGGATGATTTCTTGTGTTTCTTCATCTAGTGATTGATTTAAAGCTGGGTACTCGCGTAGAGCACTTACTAAAGCTTTTACAACATATGGTAAGAACGAAAGTTTAACACCTTTATCAAGTGCAACTTGTTTATATTTCTTACGATGTTCCCAAAGTTTTGTTACGTCAACTTCATCCATTAATGTAACGTGAGGTGCAGTTGTTTTCGATTCAACCATTTTCTTAGCAATCGCACGACGAATACCAGACATTTTTTCTCGAGTTTCTGGATATTCACCTGCTGGTACAGCAGCAGCTTTAGGTGCAGTTGCTTCAGCTTTAGTTTCTTGTTTTGTTTCTTGAGCTTTAGGTGCTTCAGTTGCCGCTTTCGCTTGTCCACCTGAAACAAATGCATCAATGTCAGATTTTAAAATTCGACCGTTTTTACCAGAACCTGCTACTAAACGAATATCGACACCTTTTTCACGAGCATATTTACGTACACTTGGCATTGCGATCACTTTACGATTTGGATCGACATCAGCTGTTTGTGTAGCAGGTGCTGCTTGTGGAGCTGCTGGTGTTGCATCTGCTTCTTCTGCAGGTGCTGCTGGAGCTTCAGTTTTGTCAGCATATCCAGGTGCATCAAAAGTAATTAATGTATCACCAACAACCGCTACTTGACCTTCCTCTACTTTGATTTCTAACACTTTACCGGATACTGGAGATGGAAGTTCTACAACAGATTTGTCGTTTTGAATTTCAACTAGAACATCATCTTCTTTAACTTCGTCACCTGGTTTTACAAACCATTTTACGATTTCGCCTTCTGTAATCCCTTCACCGATATCATGAAGTTTGAATTCAAATAAAGACACACCGCCAGATGCAGGTGCTTCTGCTGCTGGTGCTGTTGCTTCCTTCGGAGCTTCTTCTGTTGCGCCTTCATATCCAGGTGCATCAAATGTGATTAAAACGTCACCTACAACAGCAACTTCTCCTTCTTGTACTTTGATTTCTAATACTTTACCGGATACTGGAGATGGAAGTTCTACAACAGATTTGTCGTTTTGAATTTCAACTAAAACATCATCTTCTTTAACTTCGTCACCTGGTTTTACGAACCATTTTACGATTTCGCCTTCAGTGATCCCTTCACCGATATCGTGTAATTTAAATTCGAATGCCACGAATATCCCTCCTAGTGGTAGTTTTCATGTTGAACGTATTTTTATGCAAAAAAAGATGGGACGAAATAGATTCGATCAATTTCGTCCAACATTATATTTTAAATTAGAAAGTTAAAACTTTTTTCGCAGTATCAATAATGTCTTTGTAATTTGGAAGCCATACTGATTCTGCTTGTGCAAATGGATAAACTGTATCAGGTGCTGTTACACGTAAAACAGGAGCTTCCAAACTTAGAATTGCGCGTTCGTTAATTTCTGCTATAACGTTCGCTGCAATACCTGCTTGACGTTGTGCTTCTTGAACAACAATTGCACGGTTTGTTTTCTCAACAGATTTAACAATTGTTTCAATATCTAATGGATGCACAGTTCTTAAGTCGATAACTTCTGCAGAGTAACCTTCTTTTTCTAATTCTTCTGCAGCTTTTAATGATTCATGTACCATAGCACCATAAGTAATGATCGATATATCTTTACCTTCACGTTTCACGTCAGCTTTTCCAAGTTCAATTGTGTATTCACCCTCTGGCACTTCTTGACGGAATGAACGGTAAAGTTTCATGTGCTCTAAGAAAATGACTGGATCATTATCACGGATCGCGGAAATTAATAATCCTTTTGCATCATATGGTGTAGATGGAATAACAACTTTAAGTCCTGGTGTTTGAGCCATCAATCCTTCTAAACTGTCCGCGTGCATTTCTGGTGTAGCAACACCACCACCGAATGGTGAGCGGACAACAATTGGCATATCAAATTTTCCGCCAGTACGGAAATGATAACGAGCCATTTGACCAGCAATGGAATCCATTACTTCATATACGAAACCAAAGAATTGAATTTCTGGAATTGGACGGAATCCTTGAGTCGCTAAACCTATTGCAAGACCACCGATACCAGATTCTGCTAAAGGAGTGTCAAATACGCGATCTTCGCCAAATTCAGCTTGAAGACCTTCTGTCGCACGGAATACACCGCCATTTTTACCAACGTCTTCCCCGAAGATTAATACTTTTTCATCGCGTTTAAGTTCAACGCGCATTGCATCAGTAATTGCTTGAATCATGGTCATTTGAGCCATAGCTTACTTCGACTCCTTTTCTTTATAAATTTCTAGCT
Source organism: Pallidibacillus thermolactis (assembly GCF_025660415.1). Lineage (NCBI taxonomy): Bacteria > Bacillati > Bacillota > Bacilli > Caryophanales > Bacillaceae > Pallidibacillus > Pallidibacillus thermolactis. Next base: position 22,718 of record NZ_JAOUSE010000027.1, on the reverse strand, counting down.
GTTCTTGTAAATTCGTATCTAGATTTTTACTCATAATGGAGATGAGATCAGATACTTTTTGTTTTGGAGCAGCGTCTGCTTGTTTGATTGCTTCTTTAATTTCTTCTTTTGCTTGCTCAATAACTTGTTCTTCCATTTCTTGGTTCCATAGGCCTTTGCCTTCTAGATATTTACGGAAGCGAATTAATGGGTCTTTTCTTTCCCATTCAGTGTCTTCTTCTTTTGTGCGGTAACGAGTTGGATCATCACCACTTAATGTATGTGGACCATAACGATAAGTTAATGTTTCAATTAATGTTGGACCTTCTCCAGCTACTGCACGTTCACGAGCTTGTTTAACTGCAGCATAAACAGCAAGTGGGTCCATACCGTCTACTTGAATTCCAGGAATTCCAGCAGCAACTGCTTTTTGAGCTAATGTACGTGCTGCAGATTGAACTGAAACTGGCGTAGAAATCGCAAAACGGTTGTTTTGTACAATAAAGATCGCTGGTACTTTGTAAGCTCCTGCAAAGTTAATACCTTCGTAGAAGTCACCTTGAGAAGTACCACCATCACCTGTGTATGTAATAGCAACCGTGTTACCACCATTTTTCTTAATTCCTAAAGCCACACCAGCAGTTTGGATATATTGAGCACCAATAATAATTTGTGGTGGATAAATGTTTAGTCCGTCTGGTATATTCATTCCTTGATAGTGCCCACGAGACCATAGGAATGCTTGATGTAATGGTAAACCATGCCAAATAAGCTGTGGAATATCACGGTAACCAGGTAAAATATAGTCATCTTTTTCCAAAGCAAATTGTGAAGCGATTTGGGAAGCTTCTTGACCAGCTGTTGGAGCATAGAAACCTAAGCGTCCTTGACGGTTCAATGCTGTGCTTCGTTGGTCTAGTATACGAGTGTATACCATGCGACGCATTAATTCTTGTAGTTGTTCATCAGTTAAATCAGGCATTGCATCAGCGTTAACTACTTCGCCCTCTTCATTTAATATTTGAAGCGTCTGAAACTGTTTATCAACGGTTTCTAATTGTTTCTTAACATCAAGCTGTGCATTTTTTGCTTTTGATGCCATTTGTCTCTTCCTTTCTATAACAATTTTTATAATACCGGGTAACATATAGAAGTGTGTTCCTCTATAAAATGTTTCCCATTTATTCACTAAAATATCGACAAAATAAATGGAAGTTATCGTTATTGTATAAAAACCCTGTATTAATAAAAAATTAAGATTGGATTAATACAACCTTCAACATCCAAAATACAGTGTACACCATATATACCCAATACGTCAAACACTTTATATTATAACTTTGAAAAGCTTTTTAAATATTATATTTGATGATGCAATGTTCGCGATCGCGAAACTGTTTCAACGTATCACTAGTATCTGTATCAATCATTATTTACCATTCATAAACGGATTGATATTATTATATTAAGAAAACGTTTTCTAAAGTAATAGTATGTATATTTTAAGTTTAATTTCAATGTTTTTTTGGGGTTTGTAACAAATGTATCGCTTATTTTAACTTTTCTACAAAAAGTAAATCGTAAGTTTTATCTTTCACACAAAAAAGAAAAGACTCCCTTAAAAAATAGGCAGCCTCTTAAATATCAATTTAATCCCGATTCTTTATAAAACTTAATTTTTAAATCATTATATTGTTGAGTCAGGTCATTAAACCTTTCATTTAAACTATACACTTCTTCATACACTTTATTAATTTTATCGACCTTATCTTTCAGTTCTTCTAAAGATACATTTTCATCCTTTAACATATGGTACAATTCTTGATCCTGTTTTATCCCAAGACTGTATTGTTCATACAATTTTGCATGGGATTCATACCGATCTTTCATTACAACATATAATTCACTCGCTAATTTTTTCAACCCTTCTTCATCGATGTTATTCATTTTTTCTTTTATTTTTTCAAATTCTTTCTCTGCCTTAACAATACTTTCTCTTTCTAAATCAATCAGTTCTTGTCTTTGCTCGGATAAAGCGATCGCATCATCACTTAACTTTTGAATTTCTTCAATCTCTTTTAATCCAAGGTTTAATATTTTTTCATATATTGCTTTTTCTTCTTCTTCCAGTTGAACTAACGGTTCTTGTTGCTTTTCAAATCCCTTTTCCAATTGAACAACAGCTTCTAATGTTTCATAAATTTTCTCTTCTTCTGGCTGACTACAGCCTGACAAGAATAATATCGTCATTATACTTAATAGTCCGATTATAAATACTCTCTTTTTCTTCAACCAAATAACCTCTCTTCCTCTTTTGTTTAATATACTGTATTTTATAATTATTCCGCAATATTTCCGCCGTCCTCTATTAAAAAACTGGAATCTATCATTTGGTTTTATCGTATTCCTCTTTTATTTTTTCTATGACTTTTTTTCAAGATAGTTTTACAAAATCACTCTTTTTGGCGCTTTTATATATACTTATATTAAAAATGAGTCCTTTTTTGAGGGTGATCTTTGTGATCACAATGAACGACATTATTCGCGATGGGCATCCTTGTTTAAGGAAAGTTGCTGATTTATATATTTTATTGGAGTTTGTAAAAAAAGAAATAGCAAATAATATGGTCTAAGACCAGGGATTGGCCATACTGCCTCGTAAATCAACGTTACAAAAACGAATGATCGCTGTACATGTAAGAGATAAAAACGGAAAATGGTTTAGTTGTGCACTAGTCATTCTCTATAAAAAGCTTATTTACTAAAAGGAAAAGGTTGTTTATCCATCGATGAACCACACCCAGGATTTGTACCACGCTATGCCAAGGTGTCAATAAAAGGGGTCGATATTGATGGAAATGAAATGAAAGTTCGTGCTAAAGGTTTACCGCTATCTGTTTCCATCATGAAATTGATCTTTACGGCATTTTATTTTATGATCACATCGATAAAGAAAATCCGTTTAAACCAATCGAAAATGCAATTCCAAAATATTTTTTACAAGAAAAAGGAATGCTAAACTCGCATTCTCTTTTCCATCCTCATTGCATATCTTCAAATTTGCTTTCATGATTCCAATTTAACCCATGAAATATAATGGATTTTTCACATATAATATAGATAGATATAATAAAGTTTCGAATTTCTACAAACCTCTACAAACATTCGGAAGGAGTGGACCACGATGTTAAAAAAGCTTAGAAAAAAGCTTTTAAATCGGTGGAAAGAACTGCTTCGTAAAAAAATGATTGCTTAATTCGCTTTTTGTATCCAAATTGTGACTTGCCTTTTTTAAAAGGCAAGTTTATTATCTTTATAATCAAAGATTCACTTAAGTAGAAATACTAAAGTTAAGCGAAATTTACTCCGTATTTTCACAAAATGGAAATAAAAACTTTCTTCTGTTATCCATTTTATGATAATCTGTAATTAAGTATATGGGTCCGGTAAAGAAGAATCTTAAAAAATAAGGAATTTGGCAAAATGTGTTGTTAGAATAAAGAAACTAATGAACATCATTACTGTTGAATTAGTAAGGAGAGAGATTAGAGCATGATTTTTAAAGTGTATTACCAAGAAAACAAGGAACAAGTACCAGTACGAGAACGAACAAAATCGCTTTATATAGAAGCAGAATCTAAAACAGAAGTGTACGAAAAACTAGAAAAAACCCCATATCTTATCGAATATATTCAACCGTTAACAGAGGTTGATTTACAATTTGAAAAACAAAGCGAAAATTTTAAATTAGCGGAGATTTAGTATGAAACCTATAGTAAAAAATGACCAAACGGCCGTATTTGCCCTCGGGGGGTTAGGGGAAATCGGTAAAAATACGTATGCTGTACAATATCAAGATGAAATTATTATTATCGATGCTGGTGTCAAGTTCCCTGAAGATGAATTATTAGGTATAGATTATGTTATTCCTGATTATTCTTATTTAGTTAAGAATCAGGAAAAAATTAAGGGCTTATTCATTACCCATGGTCACGAAGATCATATTGGTGGTATTCCATATTTATTAAAAGAAATCAATGTACCTATTTACGCAGGCAAGTTAGCCATTGGCTTAATTAAAAATAAATTAGAAGAACACGGCTTACTTCGTACAACTAAATTTATTGAAATATGCGAAGATGACGTTATTAAATTCAGAAAAACTTCAGTAAGTTTCTTTAGGACAACACACAGTATTCCAGATTCCTATGGTATCGTTGTAAAAACACCGCCAGGAAATATTGTTCACACAGGTGATTTTAAATTTGATTTTACCCCTGTAGGTGAACCGGCCAACTTAGCAAAAATGGCGGAAATTGGTAAAGAAGGTGTGCTTTGTTTACTTTCTGATAGTACGAACAGTGAAATACCTGAATTTACAATGTCTGAGCGAAAAGTCGGCGAAACGATTAACGATATTTTTAGAAAAGCGGATGGGCGAATTATATTTGCAACGTTTGCTTCAAATATATATCGCCTACAACAAGTGTCACAAGCTGCTATTGAACACGGCAAAAAAATTGCCGTATTTGGGAGAAGTATGGAAGCAGCCATTGAAATTGGACAAGAGTTAGGCTATATTAACGCTCCAAAAGACTTGTTTGTCGATAGTCAACAAATTAACCGATTGCCGGCCAATCAAGTCGTCATCCTTTGTACAGGAACACAAGGTGAACCGATGGCGGCCCTTTCTCGTATCGCAAACGGAACACATCGACAAATATCGATTATTCCAGGTGATACAGTTGTCCTATCATCCTCACCAATTCCTGGCAATACAACAAGTGTTAACCGAACAATCAATCAATTATATCGTGCGGGAGCAAATGTCATCACAAGTCAATTAAATGATATTCACACATCAGGACACGGTGGTCAAGAAGAACAAAAGCTTATGATTCGTCTTATTAACCCGAAATTCTTTGTCCCAATTCACGGTGAATATCGTATGCAAATTACCCATGCACGAACTGCAATGGACTGTGGTGTACCTGAAGAAAATTGTTTTATTATGGATAATGGTGACGTATTAGCTCTAACTAGTGAAACAGCAGAAGTTACCGGAAAAGTTCCTTCTGGTTCGGTTTATATTGACGGAAGCGGTATTGGAGATATCGGAAATATCGTACTTCGTGATCGGAGAATTTTATCCGAAGAAGGTCTTGTCATCGTAGTTGTAAGCATTAATATGAAAGACTTTAAAATTGCAGCCGGACCCGACATTATCTCTAGAGGATTTGTTTATATGCGTGAATCTGGTGATTTAATTAGTGAAGCTCAAAATTTAATTCATAAGCATTTAGAAAAAATAATGGAGCGAAAAACGAGCCAATGGTCAGAAATTAAAAATGAAATTTCTGATACCTTAGGACCATTCTTATACGAAAGAACGAAACGTAGACCAATGATTTTACCAATCATTATGGAAGTATAATTCATTTCTTTACAGATCCATATTCAAAAAGGGGTACTAAACACTGAACATCAGCTGTTTATCGTACCCCTTTTTTCATTCAATCTTCCTCTTGTAACATTTTCCTTTCAAATCGTGTAATATCTTGATTCGATCCGATAACAACTAAAATATCCCCTTCTAAAATCACTTCTGAAGCTTGAGGAGATACAATCATATCATGGTTCCGCCGAATGGCAACAATGTTTAATCCATACCGTGCTCGTACATCTAATTCAATTATTGTTTTTCCTGCAAAGGATTGATTAACAGCAATCTCAACTAAGCTGTGCTTATCGGATAACTCTAAATAATCAAGTACATTAGATGAGACTAGATTATGGGCAAGTCTCCTCCCCATGTCACGTTCAGGATGCACAATTTGATCAGCGCCGATTTTCTTTAATACTTTTTCATGATGTTCATTTAGTGCCTTCGCTGTTACTTTTTTTACACCGATTTCTTTTAAAATTAACGTCGTTAAAATACTAGATTGGATATCATCACCAATGGCAACAATGACATGGTCAAAATTGCGAATACCTAAATTTTTTAATACTGATTCATCCGTTGTATCGGCAACAACGGCCTCTGTTACTATTTCAGAGTAATCATTTACAACCTCTTCCTTTTTATCAATCGCTAAAACGCTCATCCCGAGATTGGTAAGTTCTCGACAAATACTACCACCAAATCTCCCCAAACCAATGACGACAAATTCCTTTCTTTTCACAACAATTCCTCCATCAACGATGAAATAATCAATAGTTTGTTTTATCCATGTTTACCATCATGAATTCATTTTATAAAAAATAGTCCATTCCATAACGAATGGACTTGTTAACCAATATCTAACATTTTAAATTGGGCCGTTGTCAGCTTAAAATACTCGCCTTTTTTAGCCATTAATTCATCATGGGTTCCTTGTTCTATGATTTTACCATGATCCAATACGTAGATGCAATCCGAATCACGAATCGTTGATAATCGGTGGGCAATCACAATCGATGTTCTTCCTTTCAATAATTTTCTTAATGCTCTTTGAATGTTAACTTCGGACTCTGTATCAATACTAGCAGTAGCTTCATCTAATATTAAAATTTTTGGATCTGCAAGCAGGGCTCTCGCAAAAGAGATTAATTGTCTTTCACCTACGGATAATATATTCCCCCTCTCCTCTACTTCCGTTTCATAACCGTTTGGCAATTTTTGAATGAAACTATGTGCGCCTATCGCTTCAGCAGCTGCTCGTACCTCCGCATCGGTGGCATCGGGCTTACCAAAACGAATATTTTCCATTATCGTACCTGAAAAAATAAACGTCTCTTGTAAAACGATTGAAATGGAACTGCGTAAACTCTTTAATGAAACATCACGAACATCGTGACCATCAATTAAAACTGCACCACTAGTCACATCATAAAACCGACTAATTAAATTTGCGATTGTTGTTTTACCTGATCCGGTATGACCAACTAATGCGATTGTTTGTCCCGGTTGGATATTCAGATTAATCCCATTCAAAGCAGTACGTTTATCATCATAGGAAAAGTAAACATCTTTAAACTGGATATGGCCGTTAATATGTTTTAACACAATCGGATTTTTCTTTTCAGCAACAAGCGGTGTTTCATCTAGATATTCGAAAATCCGTTCTGAAGAAGCCATTGCCATTAAGAGTTGATTGTATAATTGTCCGAGTCGGGAAATAGGCTCCCAAAACATCCCTAAATAAAAAGCAAAGGAAGCGAAAATACCGATGCCAATTTCACCGGATTGAATTAAAATCGCCCCAAACCCAATTAATACGATCGTGCCTACAGCATTCGTCAGTTCAACAAAGGGACGAAACATCGAATTTTTCTTTATTGCATATCGGAATTTTTCTAACGTATCCGTATTAATACCATCGAAAAACGCCATATTCTCCTGCTCTTGTGTAAAGGACTGCGTAACACGGATCCCTTGCAGTGATTCATTTAAATGGGAATTTAGTTTTGATTGAATGATTCTCACATCTTGCCAAGATCTGCGAATATTTCTCCTCAATTTCGTTGTGATAAAAAACATTAACGGTAAAATAATCATCACGGCCAGCGTTAATATAGGGCTTAATGAGAATAAAATCACGATGATCCCAAAAAGCATAATCAAATCCATTAATATATTGATAACCCCGTTCGTAAATAAATCTTGCAATGAACCCGTATCATTCATAATACGGACAAGTATGGAACCTGCAGATCGTTGGTCGAAAAAATTGTTGGATAAACTTTGTACATGGGTAAATAAATGTTTCCGAATATCATAGATGACATTTTGCCCGAGTTGATTTGTCCAACGAATCCGATAATAATTAGCTAAATAGGAAATTAAATAAAGTACACCGACTATGATAATCAATTGAACTAGTAAATCGGCATCTTTATAATAGATAGCTTTTTCTAAAATCAAGTATCCAATAATCAGAGGGATTGCTAAACGAATCGCTGTATTAATTAAAACAACAATGATGGATTTCGGTAATAAATTTTTTGAATACGGTTTTAAATATTGTAAAAGCCTCAACAATTGTTGCCAATTAAAAGGTTTTTCAATGGCTGTCTCTTGTGAATAACGGAAGCGATTCATCACATTGGGATTGATATGTTTACGGTGGGACATACTTTTCATTATTTATTCACCGCCTGTTGTAAGATCTTAACTTGATCTTGATATTGTATATTGTAAATCCGTTCATAAGGTCCTCCATTTTTTATTAATTCATCATGGACCCCTCTTTCAACAATCTTTCCTTCTTCAAACACTAAAATTTGGTCCGCGTGTTTTATGGAAGAAATACGGTGGGCAATAATAAAAGTTGTTCTGTCTTTCATCACTGCTTGCATCGCCTGTTGTATGGCAAACTCTGTTTCCATATCTACCGCACTTGTTGCATCATCAAGAATCAGAATTTTAGGATTCATACATATCGCACGAGCAATCGATATCCGTTGTCTTTGACCACCAGAAAGGCCCATCCCTCGTTCACCAAGAAGAGTATCATATCCTTCAGGTAGCTCCATAATAAAATTATGGGCATCAGCTCGTTTAGCGGCATCCATTATTTCTTCCATTGTTGCATCCGGCTTTCCATAAGCAATATTCGCTTTGATTGTGGAAGAAAATAAGAACGGTTCTTGTAAGACAAAACCAATTTGGGATCGTAACGTATAGAAATCAAAATCTTTTACATTTATTCCATCAATTAGTACTTCACCTTCTGTTACATCATAAAACCGTGGGATTAATTGTGTAACACTTGTCTTACCTGATCCTGTTGCACCAATCAATCCAACAACACTCCCACTTGGAATTGAAAATGTAATGTTGTTTAATGCTGCTTTTTCATCACCAGCGTATTTTAATGAAACATTGTTAAATGTTACTTCACCTTTTATCTCTATATGTTTTATTGGGTTTTCTTTTTCTTTGATTTCATTCGGTTCTTCTAAAATTTCAAGCAACCGTTCTCCTGATGCTTTTGCTTGAGAAAACATATTGATAATAAACCCGAGATTCATTATGGGCATAATAATATAACCAGTTAAACTGTAAAAAGCGACAAGTTCCCCAGGGTTTAGTTCATTATTAATGACTAATAAGCCGCCATAGGAAAGCAAGACAATGATACAAATATTGCCAATAAACTCCATAAGCGGAAAATATTTTGCCCATATATTGGAGTTGAAAATATTTCGATCGCGAAAATCTAGATTAAAATCGTGAAACCGTTCAATTTCAAAATCTTCTTTAGATAAGGATTTCACCGTTTTAATGCCACTTACATTTTCTTGGACCTTTGTATTTAACTGACCAAAGGATTGCCGTACTTTTCGGAAAGCTGGATGTACCTTTTTGTCAAACTTATGCACAACTACCATTAAAAATGGTAAAGCGAACAGGGTAACGATCGTTAAGCGAATAGAATAGGTAAACATCACAATCATGCTAATTCCTACAAATAAAATAAAGCGAATGACTTCTGTAAAACCATAGGATAAAAAGTGACGAAACCCTTGGACATCGGCCGTAAGCCTTGACATGATATCGCCGGTTTTTGCATTGTCATAAAAACGAAATGGCAAAAATTGTAACTTTTCATAAAGTCGTTTTCTTAATTTATACATTGCTATAATTCCAAACATGTCGCCAGTATATTGTTGAATATATGTAGCAACACCCTTAATCACCATTAATGTGAGATAAGCTAAAATCAAAAATGGAATAAAATCGTATTTACCAGCAATAATGACATCATCAATTGTTTTCTGTAAAACGATTGGATAAACGAGTGTAATGGCAGTTGTTACAATGAGAAATATGATAGAAATGAAAAAATACCGCTTATGGGACCAATAAAATTGTTTTAACTTTTTAAAAGTGTTCAAAAGAAAATTCCTCCCCCATCACGTATATATTCTATAAATATAACGGTTTTCGAAATAATTTTCTACAGTTTTGTTTGGAATTTTATTTTTTTTCTTAAAATTTAAAGAACAATAATTATAGAGACTGGATTTTGGAAATAATGAACACATTTTCTACCTATTTTCCAAAGTGTTTTCTCTCGACTACCGATGGAAATATTTTATCCACCTTATGAAAACAGTTTTTCCTCGGATCTTCCCAAATTTCTGCGTTCATCCGCTTTATGAAAACCGTTTTTTTGCGCATCTCCTTGTATTTTTGCTTTCATGCCCCTTATGAAAACAGTTTTTCTTCAGATTTTCCCAGATTTCTGCGTTCATCCGCTTTATGAAAACAGTTTTTTGTCTCTTCTCCTTGTATTTTTGCTTTCATGCCCCTTATGAAACAGTTTTTTTCAGATTTTCCCAGATTTCTGCGTTCATCCGCTTTATGAAAACCGTTTTTTAGCGCATCTCCTTGCATTTCTGCTTTCATCCCCCTTATGAAAACAGTTTTTCTCCTGATCTTCCCGAATTTCTGCGTTCATCCGCTTCATGAAAACAGTTTTTTGTCGCATCTCCTTGCATTTCTGCTTTCATCTCCCCTATGAAAACAGTTTTTCTCCGGATCTTCCCGAATTTCTGCGTTCATCTAGTTGAATATGCTCTATCCAACTCAAATATAAAAGGACTGCCTATCTAGACAGTCCTATTTTTAGGCGTAATTCATGATACACCTTTTAAATATTGATGTATTACATTAATAAACGCATCAACATGTCTTAATTGGAAAGCAGTATTATAACCCAATAACCAAGTATCACGGCCGATCGGTTCATTATTTTCATTTTTCAGTGGAATTTTATGCATACCAGCACCAATTCCATGTAATGTAATTTCAGGCAAAATGGCATATCCAATGCCGTTTAATGCCATTTGCTTACATGTTTCAATTTGATCAACAACAATCACACGTTTCGGATTCGTTTGAAAACGACGATGCCACCAATCTTGGATTTCTTGATAATAATTGGAATCACTTTTAAATTGAATAAAAGGCCGGTCTGTTTTGACGACATCATCAATATGATCAATTTCTTTATCCACTAGATATAAATGATCCCGAAATAAAAACTTCTTTTCACCTTTCCAATCCGTTGTGCCACGGATAATTCCGATATGAACTTGGTCTTCATATACTGCTTTTAAAATTTCACTACTCCATCCTGTGATTAAAGAAATTTTTGCATGTGGATATTTTTCTACAAAACGTTTTAATACCTTCGGAAGCCAATTTTGACCAACAATCGAAGCACAAGCAATTTTCAATGTACCGTGTACTTCCGATTCCAATGATTGAATCTCTTCGCGGACAAGTTCCTCCTTTGCTAACACTTCATTAGCAAAATCAATAATCTTTTCCCCAGCAGGCGTGAGTGTCAAACCTTTATGGGAGCGAATAAATATTTTTGTGCCCCAATCTTTTTCGATCGACTGTAATCGTTGCGATAATGCTGGTTGCGTAACAAACAATCGCTCCGCTGCTTTTCTCATATTCATTTCTTTGGCTAAAACACTTAACAATTCTAATTCATTTACGTTCATGTTCCACACCTATTAAATTTTTTAATATTGTAAAAAACGATAAAAGACAATTCTATTTTACCATCTATCTTTTTCTATTGAAAAGATCAATCATCCTTATAAAAAAATGGCCTCTTGTAAAGAGACCACGCCGGCAAGTTCAAACCTTTTTATAAATAATATGATTCAGTTGTTTTAACACAGCACTTCTCGTTAGTAAACCTTCAAAATAGCCTTGATCATTTACCGCACAAATGAAAGGAAGATTAATTAACAATTTTAAACCTTTCCTGACAGAATCATGTACGTTTAAAATCGGAATATCTTTGTTCATCACATCTTCAACAGCAATTTTGTCTAATTTTTCAAACTCAATTCTTTCAATCCCCATAATCGCATCTAAAATTAATGGTGTCGTAATTAATCCATGAAGTTTATATTGGGCGTCCAATACTGGAATGCCTGTATACCCTGTTTTCGTTAACACGAGCAATGTATGTTCTAAATTATTTCCAATTTGTACATGGGCAACCCGTTCTGAAGGGATCAATAGTTTGTCAATGCTGCGATCTAGGAAATCCCCAGTTTGCAAATCAATCATAGGCAAGTCTCCCATCATGATTTTTCCGTACCAATTATAATTTTAACATAGATTGGTATATAATTCCTTTATGAAGGGAGCCTAAACTACCTACAAATTTTTACAAATTTCATCATTTACATCACGGCTTCTGTCTGCAACAATTCAAAAATCTCAATTGCAACCATATCGATATCATCAAATTGAAATGCATCGGTTTTACCATCGGAATTAAACACTTTTAATTCAAAGGAATCTGTTTTCACAAAATAATTTACCTTACATTTCCGAACTCCATTTTGTTCAAAATAACGCTCCGAATCTTCTCCAGCTTCCTGCATATTTTTTAATCGAGATAAAATTCCTTCTAATAAAGACATAAAATTTCCTCCTAATCTCATTCAACAAATGTGCATTCTTTTCAAAACGATTCATTTTTAGTACAATCATTCATATAAAAATAGGGGAGTGATAAAATGGAACCAATTATTCTTTATAGTCAACCGGATTGTGTGCCTTGCGAGATTACGAAAAAGTATTTCCAAGATCAAGGAATCAAATATATTGAAAAAAATGTGAAACAAGATAAACAAGCATATAATGAATTAATTAAAAAATACAAGTCTTACTCTACACCAACGGTAGTTATCGGTGATCAGGTATTCTCAGGATTTAAACTGAACGAAATCGAGCAGGCGCTATTCGGTGAAAAATCGAAATAAACCTTTTGCAATCATAATTTCCCACAGGATAAAAAAGTCTATACAAATAAATGTCTTTTCATTTTTTGTATAAGACTTGTTTCATTCTGAACATATAAATGGAGGATCTATTCCCATTTATTTGCTTTTTATTAACTGGTTAAGATCCTCCACTGCTTTCCGGATTGTTCGGTTACGATGATAACCTGTACTTGAAACCGTTACGCCATTTAAGGTAGCATAAACTTTTCCTCTAGCGCCTGTATGAAAAAATCCGTAAACATAAATTTTGCATAATCCGATAGATGTTGGAAGTATGATGACTTCAAATTTTTTCATATTGAACTCCTATACTGTATGATTTCATATCGATTGCCCATTTTATTATAAATTCTTCTTTATGCAATCGTAAAGTATTTTATTTCATAAATTTCATCTTTCATACCAAATCATGTAAAAGGATTAGTATTTTGATAATATAATGTTAAGAGTTGATACAATGACTAAAAAAATTTCAAGAAGGACTTTTTTAAAAAGGATCGGTAAAGGAACTGTTGCGACATTCATCACGGGGATGGTAGGACATTTTTACCTTAAATACTTGGAGCCAAAATGGATCGAGATAACACATCAAAAGATATCCCACTCACTTATCCCAAGTTCTTTTAATAATTTTAAAATTGTTCAGTTTAGTGATACACATTTAGGTTTTCATATGGATTTTGAACAGTTTGAAGCGATTATCGAAAGGATTACTCGGGAGCATGCAGATTGTATCATTTTTTCTGGAGACTTAATTGATAATTTACTTACCTTTTTCGAATACGAGCGAGTTATTATTTTATTAAGTAAACTCCAAGCACCATACGGGAAATTTGCTGTATATGGCAATCATGATCACGGTGGCTGGGGTACAGAGAAATATGCAGAGATAATGACCGCGTCTGGTTTTCAATTATTACATAACGATTCAGTTTTCATAGAAAAGGAAGAAAACGAAAGAATTATTTTGGCAGGAATTGATGAACCTATTTTAGGTACGCCGGATATTCTTCAAACAATCAAAAATAAGCCTTCAGATCATTTTACGATCTTAATTTCCCATGCTCCAGATTTGGCGGATGAAGTAAAACATTTTCCAATTCATTTTCAAATGAGTGGACATACCCATGGTGGACAAGTTCAAATGCCTTTTGTCGGACCTTTGATAACACCACCCATGGGGAAAAAGTATACAGAAGGATTATATGAAATTTCACCGAACTTTTCATTATATGTGAATCGCGGATTAGGTACAACAAGACTTCCTTATCGTTTTCTTTCTCGACCGGAAATCACGATATATACACTTCACAATACAAATTAAAGGAGGTATATGAATGGAATCGGCCCGAAAAGCTTCACAAGATTTCTCTGTTAACACATTAGCAAAAGCATTATTTATCGTTAACCGTCATGCAAAAACAGCGACAGATTCAAAATTTTTATATTCGTTAAAGCATGCTGCTATTCAGAAAATGTTAGAAGAAGGTAAAGCAAAGAAAATTGGCCTCCATTTTTCAAGAAATCCGCGTTATAGCCAGCAACAATTGGATGTCCTTATCTCTTGTGGCAACTACTATTTCCACATCCCCCCTACAAAAGATGATATCCAAAATTTAGAAAACCTAGGTCATTTAGATGATCACGTTCGAAATCCAAAGACGGTATTTCCTTTAAAGGAAGCAAAGCGTGTTTTACAATTGTATACCGGTTTGAAACAACCAAAGCAAACAAATCGCTCCCATCGAAAACCACGCTATCAAAAACCTGTTTTTAAACGACTGGGAGAATAAAGTTTTAAAATGACGGAATCATTTTTATGATAGTTTACAATTATTGGGCTGTATTTAATGGCCCATTTTTCATTTTTCTGATATGCTTCTTCCTTCTGAAATCCTTTCAAACGTAAAAATAAAAGTAATCGATAAAAATCCATTCAACCATTATAAAGATATCTACTTAAAATCTCTTAATCATACCAAAACTAGTCCAAAAGTAAGATAGATCAAATTCTTTTCATGAGTATACTATAAACAATATTAACCATTATAAACGAACACAGTAAAATCATTAAAGGAACGATCACTCATAGTCTTTAACTATCAGAACATCCTTCTTTTCTAAAATTGTATAATTTTCAACATGGATTTCCAATGAACTTTATTTAAACAATTTCAATAAAACCTGGTTTCTCCGCAATAATGAATGAAAAAATTACGACTATTAAAAACAGCCAACCACATGTTGCGGTTAGCTTTCCGTACGTACATTTATACCTCCCAATATTTATACAAAGCTTGTGTACCACTATTTTCTTCACCTTGAGCGGCCAGTTTTTCATACATCTGTTTTGCAAGTGATAAACCTGGTAATGGAATCCCCATCTTTTCCGCCTCATTTAATGCAATCGTCATATCTTTAATAAAATGTTTAATGAAAAATCCTGGAGAATAATCTTCCCGTAAAATTCGTGGCGCATAACTAGATAAAGAGAAACTTGCTGCAGCACCTGTTGAAATCGTATCGACTACTTTTTGTACATCGAGACCCGCTTTTTTGGCATAAACTAATGCCTCGCAAACACCGATCATTCCTGAAGCAATGGCGACTTGGTTGGCCATTTTTGTATGTTGTCCTGCTCCAGCACCACCTAAATATGTAATATTTTTTCCCATTATTTCAAACAAAGGACATACATAATCAAAGGCTTCTTTATCGCCGCCGACCATAATTGCAAGCCGTGCTTCCCTTGCACCAATATCACCACCAGAAACCGGAGCATCTAAAACGGAAATTCCCTTTTTCTTTCCTTCTTCATACAATTTTCTTGCCAGTGTCGGTGAAGAAGTTGTCATATCGACAAGATACGAATGTTTACGGCCGTTTGTAATTAAACCGTTTTCCCCTAAGTAAACTTCTTCCACATCTTGAGGAAAACCAACAATAGTGAAAATAACCGACGCTTTCTCCGCTAATTCTTTTGACGAATCTGCCCACTTCGCTCCTTTTTGTAGTAACGGTTCAGCTTTTGATTTTGTACGAGTATAGACAAATAAAGGATAGCCTGCAGCTAGAATATGTCCTGCCATACTTTTCCCCATTACACCGAGGCCGACAAATCCAACCGTTGGTTTTTCTACTAATGTCATGTCATCTTCCCCTCCCATATCAATGACTATAAATCTAGTTTATCATAATTTTCAAAATCATTAAAAAAAGGTGCCCTTCCATTTAGGACACCTTTTAAAATATTAAAATTTTTACCATAGAAGAAAAGCTATTCTTTACCATTATGCTTTGTTAAAAACGATTCCATGATGAAAATAGATTCTTCTATACCAAAAAAGCGTTACTCAGCCAAACCTTCTTCTTTTAACATATTTTCTAAAGTTTCCTTTGCAGCCTCTTCATCGGCACCATCATATGAAATGCTGATTTCAGCACCGTTCGGAATCCCTAAGGACATAACACCCATAATTGATTTTAAATTAACACTTTTTCCATTATAGGTTAACAATATTTCAGACTCGAATTTGCTTGCACTTTGTACCAGCATGGTTGCTGGACGTGCGTGAATACCCGTTTCAGCTGTTACTTTATATGTTTTTTCAATCATAATCTCACCTCTAAATAGTTAATCGTTGTTCGCATCATGATAAGATTTAAACAACCGTTGTCAATTATATCATATTTCGTCAAATTTCACCTTTAAACGACATTTTTTAACCCTATGAATTTGTAATGAGTCGGTAACTTTGTCGATCATGTATAAATCGTTTTATCATAACCATAAACTTTCCTCATATAAATAAAATCCTAAGATCTATGTATGAAATATAGACATTTCGTTAATTAAGAAACAGCTTCTTATTTCTAAACCACAAAAAAAAGAGGCTATCGTAGTCGATAGCCCCTAGCTGTTATTTTGCAAATACGTGATTTCCGATTTTTACTGTTACTTCTCTTGTTGCAACATATCCGCTTGTCGCTGTTTTTGGATTGTAAAAGAATAACGAACCGTTTCCTTGTCCACGGAATGCCAATGCTTCTTTAACAGCTTTTTTAGATTCTTCATCTGCTGGTAAATCAATTTGACCGTTGGCTACCGGAGTAAACGCATAGTAGCCCGAGTCTTTAGCATAAATAACATCTTTGATTGTATTTGGAAAATCTGGATGGTCTACACGGTTTAATACTACAGTTGCTACAGCGACTTTACCTGCATACGGTTCACCTTTTGCCTCAGCATGTACTAAACGCGCTAATAAATCAAATTCTTCGTCCGTAATTTTTTCTGGTAGTTTTAATTCTTGTCCTGGATAAATCGTTGAAGATTTTAATTGATTTATAGATTTTAAGCTTAATACAGACACACCATATGTTTGTCCGATTTTATATAAAGAATCTCCTTCTTTAACAGTATGAACGGATGCAGCATCTGCATCATTCAACGGCAAGAATGTCATTATTGTTCCAAATGCGATGGTCGTAATAAGACCCTTCTTTATTTTTTTAAACATAAAGACACCTCCAAGTTTATAAGCACATAATCAGCCTAACAACTAATCTAGTTGAATTCATTAGTTGAAACTTGGAAGTACTGTAAATATTTGTCAAAATCAAATTAACTTCTCGGGTCATCTAAATATGTATATAAGACCCTTCCTCCTCTTTTCGCCACTCCACGAAAATGTTTAAAATCACTTCGATGGACTAAAACAGAGCGAAAAACTTCAAAGTCCTCTTTTTCAACGATATATTCAGAGATTTCTTTATTCGCTAATTGATCTAGAATTTTATTTGCTTCTTGATCCGTCATCGAAACTACCTCCGGTTACTAATTTTTTGTTAAAATTCCTATTTTCTGAAAAAAATCTTTACATTTCTTCAATATTATTGCAAACTAGTAATTAATTATAATGAAAGATTGGAGAGAAGTAAATTGAAAAAAGCCAGTGTCGGAAATGTAATCGAATTCAAAAACGGCTTACAGGGAATCGTTGAAAAAGTGAATGAAAACTCAGTCATCGTTAATTTAACATATATGGAAAACTTTCGCGAACTAGATTTACATGAAAGAACAGTTGTGAATCATAAAAATTATAAAATTGTAGCTGATTAAAGATATCGATCATGTATAAAAAGTAAATGATTAATTTTAAGGAATGTAAGCGTTTTACGCTACATTCCTTTCCTATTTTATTATGTATTATTTTTTAAATCGAACAATTTTAAAGAGATTTCAATTTCCAATCTTTTTCAAATGGATGGTTTATGATACAATGTTATCTGAGTTTGAAAGGAGAAAAGCCAGTATATGAAAAAAGTTTTCACTGATTGGAAATTTCTATTAGGACTACTATTAGCCAACGCACTCATATACTTTGCTTACGATCAAAGTAAAGTATTTTGGTATATCCTTACTGGTTCTATGTTATTTCTAATCTCATACTCCATTTTAAATGAAGATGTTGATGACCGCATTACCCTTGGCCAATATTTAATATATGGTCTTTTATCTGGAGTCGCTCTTTACGTCATCTTTTGGATTGGAAATTTTCTAATCAATGGACTTAACATTACCGTCCTTGCTGATCAAGTAACAAAAATTTACAAAAAATTTGCCCCGGAAGTGATTTGGCATTATATCGCTTTAGTGCTCGTTATTATTCCTGGTGAAGAATTTTTTTGGCGAGGATTTGTTCAAAAACGATTACTTGCCAATAGTGGAATTTGGCCAAGCATAATTATATCAACACTCTTTTATAGTATTGTTAGTTTATATTCGGGATATATCGTATTAGCAATCACTGCTCTAATTTGTGGTTTCGTATGGGGATTCCTTTATGCTTGGAAACGAAGTTTACCACTTGTTATCATTTCTCACATCACATTTAATTTATTATTACTTGTATTTTTCCCACTCGTATAAAAAGCTACCTAAAAGGTTTTATTCAAGATTTGTTCTTGATTAAACCGCCTTAGGTAGCTTCCTTTATTTAAAAACAAGAATAAGTAAAAATGCTAAACTTACATAGCCAAACATGGGATACAAAGTAGCCAGTAAAGTACTATAATCTATTAAACTAATCGAGTAACTAACAGCTAGTATACAAGTTGAAACGATGAGCGTACTCCCTTGTGTACCCTTTCGGATAAACCGTTCCAAGCCATACACATTCCCAATCACTGAGGTAAAAATCTCACCATAAATGATAAGAATATAAATGAAATAAAATGTCGGAGCCAAAGTCTCCATCATAACCGCCATCGGTATATGAAAACTCGTGAATCCTGGTAGTTGAACAAGAGTAACATGGCTCGCAATTAAAATAATCGTTAAAGCTGCACCCCCAAGGATTCCTCCCCATTTTACAACCTTTTCATCGCCAATTTCACTGGCTGCCGGTACAAGTACTGCTGTCGCTAAACTGATATTAAAGGAGGCATAAGCAAAACCACTCGTAATCACTTCAAAACTAAAGGGCTCTTTGTGGATAATGTTTGTCCAAAAATCATCCAGTTGAAAAGATAAACTGGCTAACATAAAACTAAAAAAGATGAGTAAAGGAACAACGAAAGAATTTACGAGAACAAGACCATTCGTACCAATCGTTAAGACAAGTAACGTAAGAAAAACAGTAAATAAAACACCAAGTTGTTTTGGCAAATGTAATTGTTCCTCAAACACACTCCCTGCACCTGAAAGCATAACAGCAGAAACCCCAATTAACATGACAAACATCATTACATTTATAATCGGTGTGATATATGGACCAAACATATACATATTTAATTGATGAAAACTTCTCGCCTTTAAGCGAATCGCTAGAAGCATGATTTTTATGCCAAACCAAATAAACAAAAGACCAGCAATCCAAATTCCCAATAAACCAAATGCACCGTATTGCGAAAAAAACTCAACAATTTCCTTCCCTGTTGCAAAACCCGCTCCGACAACTGTTCCGACATAAACCGAGGCTAATTGGAATGATCGTTTCCACTTCAAAACATTCGCCTCCTTTGCCCGCTCTATAAACAACGGAACTCGCATACCTTGTCCAAAATAAGCTTCTGCTTACATCATATGCTAGGTAAAAAAAGTAAGAACTAATAAATCTTAAATAAAGTCTAAATACATTTTTCATCATTTTTTGATGTAAATCACTTGAAAGTCAAAGAAGGTCAAAGTATAATATTAAGTGAACATGGTCAAAGATAGTCAAAGTCAAAATCCAAACGGATTTAAAGGAGGTAGTTTTTATGCTTTGTCAAAAATGTCATAAAAACGAAGCAAATATTCACTTGCAACTTCACTTAAATGGTCAAGAAGTTGAATATACATTATGTAATAATTGTTATAAAGAAACACAACAAAAATTTCAATCGAATTTCGATTCAACAATAAAAAACTTATTCAACCAACCGTTCCAAAATATGATGGGCGGCTTTTCTATCCCGTTTGGTAACCAGAACGCCATGAATGGTCAAAACGGTATACAAACACAAACGGTAAAAACTTCCCGCGGAAAAAATGGTTTTCTCGACCAATTCGGAAAAAATTTAACGGATGAGGCCAGGGAAGGAAAATTAGATCCGGTCATCGGCCGTGATAAAGAAGTCGATCAAGTCATTGAAATTTTAAACCGGAGAAATAAAAACAATCCTGTCCTTATTGGTGAACCAGGGGTTGGTAAGACTGCTGTCGTAGAAGGACTTGCCCAAAGAATTGTCAAAGGTGAAGTCCCATTTAAATTACGTAATAAAGAAGTATATTTATTAGATGTGTCTTCCCTAGTTGCGAATACAGGTATTCGTGGTCAATTTGAAGCGCGAATGCAACAACTGATTTCTGAACTACAAGAAAGAGACGATATCATATTATTTATTGACGAAATTCATCTTATCGTCGGAGCTGGTTCGGCAGAAGGATCAATGGATGCCGGAAATATATTAAAACCAGCCCTTGCTCGCGGTGAATTACAATTGATCGGTGCTACGACATTGAAGGAATATCGGCAAATCGAAAAAGATGCAGCTTTAGAACGCCGATTCCAACCTGTCCAAGTACAAGAACCAACAATTGAAGATACAATAAAAATCTTAAAAGGTTTGCAAGACAAATATGAGGCATATCATAAAGTTAAATATACTGATGAGGCACTACAAGCTTGTGTGCAATTATCGAATCGTTATATTCAAGACCGCTTTCTACCTGATAAAGCGATCGATTTAATGGATATTGCTGGATCAAAAGTAAACTTAACAACATCAATATTAACGCCTGACCAAATCGAAACACGCTTAAATCAAATTAAAGTAGAAAAAGAACAGGCTTTAAAACAAGAAAACTACGAATTAGCGGCAAAATTACGAGATGAAGAAAAGAATTTAGAACAAGAACGTAAAAACGCAAAAAATGTTGGAGAACCAATCGTCGATATCGCTATGATTCAACAAATAATTGCGGAAAAAACCGGTATTCCGTTAGGAAAACTACAAGAGGATGAACAAGCAAAATTAAAAGATCTTGAACAACAACTAGCTTCGAAGGTTATTGGTCAAGATGAAGCAGTCCAAAAAGTAGCAAAAGCGATTCGTAGAAGCCGTGCAGGTTTAAAAGCAAAAAATCGACCAATTGGCTCCTTCCTCTTTGTCGGGCCAACAGGTGTTGGTAAAACAGAATTAGCGAAAACATTAGCTGAACAATTATTTGGTACAAAAGATGCGATGATTCGACTCGATATGAGTGAATACATGGAAAAACATAGTGTTTCTAAATTAATCGGTTCACCTCCAGGTTATGTTGGTCATGAGGAAGCTGGTCAACTTACCGAAAAAGTCCGTCGTAATCCTTACAGTTTAATTTTATTAGACGAGGTAGAAAAAGCTCACCCAGACGTCATGCATATGTTTTTACAAATATTAGAAGACGGACGATTGACCGACAGCCAAGGACGTACAGTAAGTTTCAAAGACACGGTAATCATTATGACTAGCAATGCCGGTCAATCAATAAAAAGTGTTCAAGTAGGCTTCGGTAATTCTGATGAAAATAGCAATTTAAATGTGATGGACAATTTACGTGATTACTTTAAACCAGAGTTTCTCAATCGTTTCGACAGTATTATTCAATTCAAACCGTTAGAAAAAGATCATTTATTAAAAATTGTTGATTTAATGTTGAATGAAGTCCGGGAACAATTACAAGAAGATCATAAGCAGCTCACCGTTTCAGATGAAGTAAAAGAAAAAATTGTTGACCTAGGATATCAGCCACAATTTGGTGCACGCCCATTACGTCGTACGATTCAAGAGCATTTAGAAGATAAGATAGCCGATTTTGTAATCGACAAACCAGATGTAAATAAATTACATGCACATCTTGTTGACAATGATATTGTTGTCTCTGCAAATGACAATGAATAAAAAAAGTTGGGACTGATAAAAGGACGAGCATGGGTACCGACCCCCGAAGTTAGAGTAGAAACTCTAACCTTCGGGGGTCTTTTGTATGGTTTAATACGATGAAAAATTTAAATCTAAGCTTGTTATTGAATACAGACAAGGGAATCTAAGTTATGGAGAATTGGCAAAGAAGTACAATGTCTCCAGAAAAAATCGAATATATGAATGGTTGAAAATATAAGAGTCTAAAGGGGCAGATGGATTAAGAAGGGAAAAGACTAAGAGGAAATATTCTGTTCAATTTAGGGTAACTAACTTTTTTGATTTAAATTGACCTTCGGCTCTCACTTTTTTGGGGTATCTACCCGCTTGTTCTTCCCAACAGTCCCTCTTTAATTCAAAGGCTTTGTTAAAGTTAGTTGTTGATAATTTGATAAACGGGAACTTATGTTCTATAATGGGCTTATCATTATAAAAGTTGGTGATGACGGTGAGAGCAACTGATATTCTTAAAGCTATTCAAA
>NZ_JAOUSE010000026.1:867-41140 GCF_025660415.1 Pallidibacillus thermolactis | reverse complement strand
AAACTGGACATGGAAAAGACCATGTCCAGCCTAAATAAGATAAGAATCTTAGAAAATGATGAGCAAAAAAAGACAAATCCCAACTCAAATGAAGCATTTGAGTTGGGGTTTGTCGACAGTCTGGAACAAGCTATAATGAATAGCTTGTTTTTTGTTTTCATAAACAAATTGTCAACTTAATTTTATGCTAAGAAAGGTTAATTAAGAAAAATAAACAATACATTCAAATATTTACTTGAATGTCCAGAGGGAACAGGAGTATAATATATTCAAATGAACACTTGAATGATAAAGGAGTGATAATAATGAGTAAAAACGATACCTGTGAAATTTATTGTTATGATGAAGAAAAGGTGAATCGAATACAAGGGGATTTACAATCAATTGACATTGTTGGTGTATCCCAAATGCTAAAAGCTATTGCAGATGAAAATAGAGCAAAAATCACCTACGCTTTGTGCCAAGATGAAGAACTATGTGTGTGCGATATAGCAAATATTGTAGGTGTTACTGTAGCGAATGCTTCTCATCATTTACGTACCCTCCATAAGCAAGGGATTGTGAAGTCCAGAAAAGAGGGAAAACTAGCATTTTATTCATTAGATGATGACCACATCAAACAGATAATGATGATTGCGTTAGCACATAAAAACGAGGTGGAAACCAATGTCTGATCAACAAGCAAAACTAAACGAACAAGAAATGAAAGCATATCGGGTTCAAGGATTAACTTGTACAAATTGTGCAGCTATTTTTGAAAATAATGTTAAAGAATTGCCGGGTGTTCAGGAAGCTAAAGTAAACTTTGGAGCATCTAAAGTTTATGTTCAAGGGAATACAACAATCGAGGAACTAGAAAAAGCAGGAGCATTTGAAAATTTAAAGATCCGAGATGAAAAAGAACAAAGAGTTGAACGTGAACCTTTCTGGAAGCAAAAGGAAAATATTAAGGTATATCTTTCTGCTATTTTGCTAGTAATTAGCTGGTATTTAGGAAAGCAATTTGGGGAAGAGCATATTTTTCCGACGATTGGTTATGCAGCATCTATTTTAATCGGTGGGTATTCGCTTTTTGTGAAAGGTCTTAAAAATCTAAGTAGATTAAATTTCGATATGAATACGCTTATGACTATTGCTATTATAGGAGCTGCGATCATTGGTGAATGGGGTGAAGGAGCAACAGTTGTTATCCTATTTGCAATTAGTGAAGCGTTAGAGCGTTATTCAATGGATAAAGCTCGTCAATCCATTGAATCATTAATGGATATTGCTCCAAAAGAGGCATTGATTCGTCGTGGAAATGAAGAAATGATGATTCATGTTGATGATATTCAAGTTGGAGATATAATGGTTGTTAAGCCCGGTCAAAAGTTAGCAATGGATGGAGTAGTGGTTAAAGGTACATCTACATTAAATCAGGCTGCGATTACAGGTGAAAGTGTACCAGTAACGAAAACGATAAATGATGAAGTATTTGCAGGAACCTTGAATGAAGAAGGGTTACTTGAGGTTAAAGTAACAAAACGAGTAGAAGATACTACCCTTTCAAAAATCATTCACTTGGTAGAAGAAGCCCAAGCAGAACGTGCCCCTTCTCAAGCGTTTGTCGATAAATTTGCAAAATACTATACACCAGCGATTGTGATACTAGCTCTTTTAATTGCAGTAGTACCACCATTATTTGGGGGAGACTGGAGCCAATGGATTTATCAAGGATTAGCTGTATTAGTGGTTGGGTGTCCTTGTGCCTTAGTAGTCTCAACTCCAGTTGCTGTTGTTACAGCAATAGGAAATGCAGCGAAAAATGGTGTTTTAATTAAAGGTGGTATTCATTTAGAAGAAGCAGGTCACTTAAAAGCAATTGCTTTTGATAAAACAGGAACATTAACAAAAGGGGTTCCGGTTGTAACAGACATTGTGACATCTGATGGAAATGATAACGAATTGATGACGATAGCAGCAGCTATTGAAAAGGGTTCTCAACATCCACTGGCTTCCGCAATTATAAGAAAAGCAGAAGAAAAGGGATTGAACTTTAATGGTGTGTCGATTGAAGAGTTCCAATCAATTACAGGTAAAGGCGTTAAAGCAAAAGTAAATAACGAAATGTATTATGTCGGAAGTCCAGCACTTTTTGAAGAATTGCATGGAAGCATTGTTAGTGATAAAAAACAAAATATTACTGAAATGCAAACTCAAGGTAAAACGGTAATGGTTTTGGGAACCGAAAAAGAGATCCTTTTGTTAATTGCCGTAGCAGATGAAATGAGAGAGTCGTCCAAAGAAGTCATCAGCAAATTGAATAATATTGGAATTGAAACAGTAATGCTAACAGGTGATAATCAAAGAACTGCAGCAGCAATCGGAAAACAAGTTGGTGTTTCGGAAATTAAAGCTGACTTACTTCCAGAAGATAAACTTAATTTCATTAAAGAACTTCGAGGAAAACATAAAAATGTGGGAATGGTCGGAGATGGCGTGAACGATGCTCCAGCACTTGCAGCATCTACCGTTGGTGTAGCGATGGGTGGTGCTGGAACTGATACAGCCTTAGAAACGGCTGACATCGCCTTAATGTCTGATGATTTGAGCAGATTACCATATACAATAAAATTAAGCCGTAAGGCTTTAGCTATCATCAAGCAAAACATTACCTTCTCTTTAGCAATTAAATTAGTGGCTCTACTGCTAGTAATGCCGGGTTGGTTAACGCTATGGATAGCAATATTTGCCGATATGGGAGCAACATTACTTGTAACATTAAACAGTTTGCGATTGCTAAAAGTAAAAGAATAGAATCATATGTAAAAGGGATAGCAGAACGTTATCCCTTTTTATGATAAAACTGTTATTTAGTTTTGGGTACCATTGGTGAATTGCATTTTATGTTTTTTCATCAATAAAAAGGGTTATTCTGAAAGAAATAAAAGGCAAAGATGAACAATGCGATTTGGAATGTAATGATTACCGGAATTCCATATTTGAATGATTTATGGTGGGTTTTATGCCGAAATCGCTTGCCGCCTAACAAAATCCCAACAGAGCCGCCCAACAACGCAATATTAAATAATGTTTTCTCTTTAATTCTCCACTCCCCTTTGATAGCCCTTTTTTTATCTCGGTACATCAAAACCATACCAACAGTATTAATGAAAAATAAATATGCAAATACAAGAAAAATCAATTCCAAATTAACCTCCATCTCATTCCTTTAAATCTCAATCATTTGAATTATGTAAAGGAGTTACATTTAATCAACTTCAAATAATTATAACCGAAATTTGAATAAGATTCGCTTTTATTGAGCGAGTACAAAAAAGGATAGAATAAAGGTCATATTATAAATGAAGATTTACATGAGTGAAAATTGTCCAATTTTTTATGTGAAAAAGAACACGATATTGAACTAATTTACCAATATTGATCCAATTAGTTTATCATATTAGAAAATAAAAATAGTTTTTTTGTCCAAAAGTAAAATGGACCTAATTTTACTAAAAAGCCAATAATAATCAAGTTCGAGTATGATTGTACAAAAATCCGACTTATCATAATCTTGGTATGTATATGTTTCGTCATAAAACAAAGCATATTTCTTTTAAATTTGGTCTGCCCCTTCTTGCTGTTCTACAAGTTTTGTTCTTTTTTTATTATATGAATGACGATTGGACGACCATTATATTACAATTTTATTAAAAGGCATATCCTAATTCTGTTTTGTATATTTTTATATAAATAGCGTAATTTTTTCATTGGATTCACTTAATCCCTCTGAAAAAATGCAGCAAGGTATCAAAACGGAATGGGAGGGTATGAAAATGGGTGAAAAGGTGGAATATGTCCTATCCGTCGTTCAGATGAGTGGTATACTTGCCCCGATCATTTTTATTATTTTTCATACTTTACGACAGTTTTTCTTTATCCCTGTCATTGTGGTTTGCTTTGCAGGTGGTTTGTTATTTGGCGCTGTTTTTGGGGCTATTTATTCGTTAATCGGTTTAACGCTATCAAGTTTTGTTGTTTATTTTTTGTTAAGGATTTTCCCGTCGTTCCATCAAAAAATACAACAGTTTAAAATGAAATGGTTTGGTCCATATGCCAATCTTACCACTGCACAAATTTCGGTATTAAAATTAGTTCCTTTTATGTATTACCAGTTACTTTGTTTCTGTCTAATGGAACGGAAAAAAGCATTCCACGAATATGCAATCGCTTCTTTTTATACAAATATACCAGTCGTTATTTTTTATACAGTGTTTGGTCAATTTTTTAAGCATTTTTCGCCGACGATGGGGATTGTATTCATAATTAGTTTAATGGTGTTAATAATAGCCTTTCGTGAAAAGTTTGTTGTGATCAAGTGGAAAGATTTTTTTAAAGCGACGTCGTAAACAAGTAACATCCATTAAACCAAAAAACTACCATATATGAAAATATTTTTTTCATATATGGTAGTTTTTTGTTTTAAGTATGATCTCTATATTTCGTTTTTTTAAATCGATATAAGAATGGATAGGTGCGACTTAGGCGTTTATAAAAAGAAGGCCCAATCACCTATAAGTTTTATTTAACGCTCATCCTGCCATGGCTTGTCCGGATTGTTATCATCATTGTTAAGAAACTCCTTGATTGGGCTTTTCCAATCGATTTCTGCTTTAGGATAATATTTTTGAATATGTTGCTCAATCGTTTTAAAGTCACTTTTTGTTAGCCCTTTTAGCGAAGCTACGTTTTTTGGGAAAACAAAGATTGATACAACTTCAAAAGCATCCGGTGTAGTTCCTAAATATTTTTCCCCTTCGAACAATACGCCTTTATAGGTCAACATAAAATTTTTTCTAACGTTGTTGGGGTCATCTAGAAAATAGAATCGTTTTTGTTCATGGGCCAATTCAAGTTTACGTTTTGGATGAAGGATATAACGGATTCCACTATAAATGAGCAATACGATTAATGCGATGACGACAATCCGTATGATTAATCCCATTTTTTCGCCTCCTACAAGACATAGTGATCATAAAGATAGAAATAAATAATGTTCTTGATATAAAATATACGAATGAGTTGAGAGGAGGTTTCATTTTTATATAATTTTGTTATAATTTTTTTAGCAAAATCATACGAAATAGGAGTTTGACCAATGACATATCAACTAAAAGTGAAACTTGTACATGAAGATGCGAAAATCCCTTTTTACGCAAACCCAGGCGATGCCGGGCTTGATTTATATTCAGTAGAAGAAAAAGTCATCCAACCTGGTGAGGCTGAACTGATTGCAACAGGCCTTGTCATCGAATTACCACAAGGAACAGAAGCACAAGTTAGACCAAGAAGTGGCTTAGCGTTGAAACATTGTGTAACAGTATTAAATAGTCCAGGAACAATCGATGAAGGCTATCGCGGTGAAATTAAAGTGATTTTAATTAATCACGGGAAAGCGCCTTTTAAAGTTGAAAAACAAATGCGCATTGCTCAAATGGTCATTGCGCCAGTTACACGGGTAGAAATTGAACAAGTGGAGGAACTGTCAGAAACATCCCGAGGTGAAGGTGGATTCGGTTCTTCAGGAATGAAATAATTTTAATAAGACGAAGGGCGTACCAAGTCATTAGAACTGGAGGGTACGCCCTTAAATTCTTTAGAGGACAACGTACCAAATGGACTTTTTTATTGAGCAATATTTAGATACTGCAAATGAAATGTAAAAAAATAATCGGACAAGACAATGGTAAAGGTGAAAAAATAGGATTATTTTAATAAATGGTATATAATACCATTGGTGGACTTGTTGTTTTTTGAGACGGAATTTTCAAAATTTATCAACCGTAAGTAGTTGATAGGCTTACGGTCTATTTATTAGAAATAAGGAGGGATTTTTTTGGTTCATCTAGATCCGACGTTAACAATGTTAAAAGATTTAACCGATGCGAAAGGGATTCCGGGAAATGAACGTGAGATTCGTGAAGTAGTAAAAAAATACATAACACCTTATGCCAATGAGATTACAACGGATGGATTAGGGGGCTTAATTGCGAAAAAAGAGGGGCAAGAAAACGGTCCTAAAATTATGCTGAGTTCGCATCTTGATGAAGTTGGCTTCATGGTTAAACATATTGATGATAAAGGGTTTATACGTTTTCAAACCGTTGGTGGTTGGTGGGGACAAGTGATGCTTGCCCAACGAGTGACGGTTGTTACATCAAAGGGAGATTCTATTACGGGTGTGATTGGTTCAAAACCACCGCATGTTTTATCAGCAGAGGCAAGAAAAAAGCCGTTTGAAATCAAGAATATGTTTATTGATATCGGTGCAACGAGTAAAGAAGAAGCGGAGTCATGGGGCGTCCGTCCAGGAGATATGATTGTTCCGTATTGTGAATTTACCGTAATGAAAAATGACAAGTTTTTATTAGCAAAAGCTTGGGATAACCGGATTGGCTGTGCCATTGTGATTGATGTATTAAAAAATTTACAAAAAGAGAACCATCCGAATACCGTTTACGGTGTTGCAACTGTACAAGAAGAAGTGGGCTTACGTGGGGCCAAAACAGCATCCTACAAAATTGAGCCAGATATCGGCATAGCCCTCGATGTTGGTACTGCTGGAGATACACCTGGAATGACGGAAAAAGAGTCGTTAAGTCGATTAGGTGAAGGTCCACAAATCATAGTTTACGACCATTCCCTTGTTTCCCATAGAGGATTACGAGAATTTGTCGTGGAAACCGCAGAAGCGTTAGGAATACCATATCAATTTGAAATGATTCCTGGAGGAGGTACCGATGCAGGCGCCATTAGTCTAACAAAAGCTGGTGTACCAGCCCTTGCAATTACAGTATCTACCCGTTATCTCCACTCCAATGCGAGTGTCATTCATCGTGATGATTATGAAAACACAGTGAAATTAGTAACTGAAGTTGTAAAACGGTTAGATTGGGATACGGTTAATACAATTAAATTTGATTAAGCGACGGTGGTCCTATTAAAAGGCACTAAAAAGGGGTTGACGTTGATGTCAGCCCCTTAATAAAAACTATTTTTTAATTTATAAAAATAGAATAAGTCCGTTTGTATTGAAATAATATGTTAGAATAATAGAATTTAAGCTAATAATTGATATTTATCTACATTTATCGCATCTTCATAATCCAATAACAGCCGATCAAAAATGGCTTCCCAAGTTTGTGTTAAAGCAAATTCACGTGCCTCCTTGCTCATACTTTGACGTAATCCTTCATCATGAAGTAATTTTTGTATTGCTGAAATAAAAGATTCAACATTTTTCGGTTCGCAAAGCATACCATTTACATTATGTTTTACTAAATTTTTAACTCCACCTGATTTTGCCCCAATGACAGGTGTTCCTGAAGCTAATGATTCAATGACGACATTCCCGAACGTTTCAGTCGCTGAAGGAAAGACGAATAAATCGGATGCCGAATAAACGGCAGCTAAATCTTTTCCGCTTAAAAAACCGGTGAAAGTCATATTTGATGGTGCTTGTGCCATCATTTCTTCCTTAGAAGGACCGTCACCAACGACAAGCCACCGCACATCACCTTTTAAATCATAAGGTAGTTGATTGGCAATTTTTAACAACGTGTCGATATCTTTTTCCGGTGCTAAGCGACTTACAAAGGATAAAATATACTTTTCTTTAATATTATATTTCTCGCGAATTTTTTCTTGTGAGTAATTTGGGGTGTATAACTCACAATCAACGCCACCCGGCCAAATATGCAAGTTCGTAAATCCCTTTTTCCTTAACGATTCGATCGTATCATAGGATGGAACGAAAATTTTGCGAAATGGTTTATGAAACCAACGCATATATCGCCATAAAATTTTTGATAAAAATTGAATATCGTAGTATTGGAGATATTTATCAAAATTTGTATGATACGAACCGACGAGCGGGATATTCATTTTTTTAGCATAATGCAACCCACAAAGACCGACATTGAATTCCGTTGCAATATGAATTATATCAGGCTGAAACTCTTGTAATGCTTGTTTCACACGCAACATGTTTGGTAAGGCTAATCGACATTCTGGATAGAAAAATAGGGGTAAACTTTTAAACCGATGAACTTGACTTGAAAATCTCGTTTCCTTTGAACTTTTCGGTGCAAAGACAATATACTCATGCCCTTTTTCCTCTAAGTAGTCCGTAAAATGCTTCAACGTAATAGCAACCCCGTTTACATCAGGGACATAAGTGTCCGTAAAGATTGCAATTCTCATTCAATCCCCCCAAGCTATTACCATATAAACAAGTATAACTCTTTTTTGATTAAATAGTATTAATCTTTTGTAAATATTAAAAAATGCTTTATTAGCTACTAGTATATTCAGCAAATTAAAAGTTACAACTCAATATGGCTTATTTTACTAAAACAATTGACCCTATTTCTCCAACATAAAAACCCTTAAAACTTTTTAGAGTTTCTTGTTCATTTTTTATACGTTCTTGAAAACATTAGGTTTCATTTGCTTGACAATTTTATCACGTTTTAGTTGAAATTAACAGTTCCTGAAATAAAAATAATAACGCTATAGAATAATTCATGGCCACGATCAGAAATTTGAATCTCAACTAAATGTACTTCCCATAATTGGGAATGGCTTTTTCATCGAAATGTAAAACGAGTTCTTGAAGTCCAGTTGATAGCTCCTCACCACTCATTGGTACTCCGTGTCCTGTAAGGGCAACTTTAGGACTTAGGTCAGCTAACTTTGCAGCAGATTGTTTTGCGAGTTTCCAGTCTGTTGTAAAATATCGGGGCGGTCCGTTAATTTCTTGTTTTTGTATAATTACTTTGTAAAGTGAGTCTTGACGTACCGTTACGAAGGCATCTCCGGCAATTAGTGTTTGATCACTTTCACGGAAAAAGGAGATATGTCCTTCAGAATGCCCTGGTGTATGAACCCACTTCCAATCCGGAAGATGAGGTACTTCACAGTTTGCTGGGATTTCTTTTAAATATGGGCTGATATTGATTCCTTTATTTGGAAATATGGGCGAGAGTTTAGCTACTAGCCCACCTTCAACCGACCCATCAGGTTCAGGATAATTTTTTTGCCCGGTTAAGTAAGGCATTTCTAACGGATGTGCATATACGGGTACGTTCCATAGAGTGACGAGTTGTTCAATCGCACCAACATGATCAAAATGTCCGTGGGTTAAGAGAATTGCTTCAGGCTTTGCATTTTCCCCGAATTTTTCATAGAGCATGGAAAGAATTGTTTCTTCTGAACCAGGCATGCCACAATCAACAAGAACAAATCCGCCACTTATTGTTTCAATGATGGCGATATTGACGATTTGAATTGTGAAAGAATGTACTCCAGGCGCAACCGTTTGAAACAAGCCACTTGATAAAGATGTAAAAGGGAGTAACTTACCTTGCATCGTGTTGCTTAATTCATAATCTTCTTTATGTTCCATTGATTTTCCTCCTTTTTGAAAAATTGAAAGCTGAATTTAGGACGATCTCGAAAAAGGTTGTTTGAAGTTGTAAAGAACTCTGAAATTAGAGGTGTATCATCGAAAAACTTTGTACACAACAAATAAAAGGGGAACGAACAATGATAAAATGTTCCCCACAACAACCCTTATCTTTTTAATCCCTCTTCTAACGTTTCTAACATCATCTGTCTTTTCTGTTGATCGGCGTTTAGCCAAATGACTTCAAATAACACGCCGAGACCCGGTAGCATTTTTTCTTCACCAACTTGAATCGCATCAACAATTGTATCTTCTAACTGTTCTTGTGTATTACCAGAAACATTTTGTATAATAGCATGACGTAAATTAAAATTCATTAACGAAACCTCCTGTAATATTGGTCATTGTTATTGTTTTCTTCTTTTTCATGTAATATGTATATAGAATTCGGTATAATGAAGAAAGTCTACAGGCTATAGTGATAATGATTATAAGGAAATGTTGAAAAGGGGATCCGAAGTGAATTTAATTCAATCAGCAAAAAATGAAAAAGTAAAACATTGGAAAAAATTGTTAACGAGAAAAGAGCGGGACAAAACCGGTTTATTCCTTGTTGAAGGGGAACATCTTGTTTTCGAAGCAAAGGCGGCAGGAGTAATCGAAGAAATTATTGTTACGGAACAATATTACCCAAAATTGCCAAAAGCAAAGTTCGGTAATGATGAAGTATATGTCATCGCTAATAATATTGAAAGATTAATTTCTGATACAGAAACACCACAAGGTATTTTTGCTATATGTAAACAAGGAGCGGCAACAGATATAAAAGGAACACGTTTCCTGCTTATTGATGCAGTTCAAGATCCAGGAAATGTCGGAACGATGATCCGTACTGCTGATGCAGCTGGTTTCGATGCGGTTGTGTTAGGTGTAGGGAGTGTGGATCCATACAATCCAAAGGTGCTTCGTTCTGCACAAGGAAGTCATTTTCATTTGCCAATTGTTCGGGGCAACCTGAATGAATGGATTGAGCAACTAAAGGAAAAGGACATCCCAGTTTACGGTACAGCTTTACAAAACGCCGTGTCAATGTATGAAGTGGAAATTGGTCCTTCTTTTGCCTTGATTGTTGGTAATGAAGGACAAGGTGTAGATGAACAATTATTAGAAAAAACAAATCAAAATTTATATATCCCGATCTTTGGTAAAAGTGAATCACTAAATGTCGCTGTCGCAGCAGGTATATTAATGTACTATTTAAGGGGAAAATGATTATTAAGCTGTAAAAAAATAGCATCTAACACGCAGTTTTTTATACAAATTGTGACAAAACCTGTTGAATTTTACATACAAATGTTGCGAATTTTACAGTCAATCTATATAATATTAAGTAAATCTTATGTATGGATAATATTTCTATAATTAAATAAATTGATCAGTAATGATTAGGGCAAGTAGTTTAGGGCCTTCTATTTCAGGGAGAAAATGCCGTGACTGAAAGCATTTTCAATAGAAGCTAAACGAAATTTCACCCTATGAACTCTCAATCGGGACCACAAGTTTTTTGTGTAAAGATTGAGCGGGAAGACCGTTAACAAATGAAGTGGATTCAATTCATATGTATCGATTGAATCAATAAGGGTGGTACCGCGAAGTAAACCTCGTCCCTTTTTGTGGATGAGGTTTTTTTGTATGGAAAATTTTTGTACATGCAAGTGGCAAATACATGGATAAAAGGAGGATTTAAAATGAAGGAACGTTTAGAAGAGCTTAAACAGGAAGCGTTAGGAAAAATAGAAAGTAGTCAAAGTTTAAAAGAACTGAACGATGTGCGTGTCGCATATTTAGGGAAAAAAGGTCCGATTACGGAAGTATTACGAGGTATGGGGAAGCTTGCCCCGGAAGAACGTCCAGTTATCGGAGCGTTAGCTAATGAAGTACGGGCCGCCATCCAAGAACAAATTGAAGCGAAACAAAAAATATTAGAAGAAAAGGTCATTGCCGAAAAGCTACAAAAAGAATCGATTGACATTACGTTACCAGGACGTCCGATTGTTCAAGGCAATCACCATCCGTTAACAAAGATTATCGAAGAAGCTGAAAATTTATTCATTGGCCTCGGCTATACCATTGCGGAAGGTCCAGAAGTGGAAACGGATTATTACAACTTTGAAGCATTAAACTTACCGAAGGACCACCCAGCACGGGATATGCAAGATAGTTTTTATATATCTGAAGAATTGCTTTTACGTACACATACATCACCAATGCAAGCAAGAACTATGGAAAAACATGAAGGGAAAGGACCGGTTAAAATTATTGTACCTGGAAAAGTGTATCGTCGTGATGATGATGATGCGACACACTCCCATCAATTTATGCAAATTGAGGGGCTTGTGGTTGATGAAGGAATTCGTATGAGTGATTTAAAAGGTACGTTAGCATTATTTGCGAAAAAGATGTTTGGTGAAGAACGTGATATTCGTTATCGTCCAAGTTTCTTCCCATTCACTGAACCTTCTGTTGAAATTGATATTTCTTGTAAAATTTGTCATGGCGACGGTTGTAGTGTCTGTAAAGGAACCGGTTGGATTGAAATCTTAGGCGGGGGCATGGTTCATCCGAACGTCCTTCGTATGAGCGGATTCGATCCTGAAAATTATACTGGTTTCGCCTTTGGAATCGGTGTGGAACGGATTGCAATGTTACGATATGGAATCGATGATATCCGTCATTTCTATACAAACGATGTTCGATTCTTAAAACAATTTTCACCGGTGGAATCTAATTAAATTGAAAATCTGGATTTTTTAAAAAATGAGGAGGTAAATCAATGTACGTTTCATATAAATGGCTTCAAGACTATGTTGATTTAACAGGCATTAGTCCGGAAGAGCTAGCTGAAAAAATTACCCGTACCGGCATTGAAGTTGAAGATGTTGAGAAAAAAGGTGAAAAGCTAAAGAAGATTGTGGTTGGACATGTATTAACATGTGAAGATCACCCGAATTCAGATCATCTTCATCTCTGTCAAGTCGATATCGGTGAGGAAGAGCCTGTGCAAATTGTTTGCGGTGCACCGAATGTTGCAGCAGGACAAAAGGTTATCGTTGCGAAAGCTGGAGCACGAATTGCAGGAAATGTCAAAATTAAAAAGGGGAAAATCCGCGGAGAAGTCTCACACGGAATGATTTGTTCGTTACAAGAACTTGGATTTGATGGTAAAGTTGTTCCAAAAGAATATGCAGATGGAATTTTTGTTTTACCGGAAGATGCAGAAGTTGGAGCAGATGCCCTTTCCTTACTTAATTTAGACGATGCTGTATTAGAATTAAGTATAACTGCTAACCGTGCCGATTGTATGAGTATGCTTGGCGTTGCGTATGAAACAGCAGCGATTTTCGGAAAAGAAGTGAAATTGCCGGAAGCGACTGTTTCCGAGACGAATGAACAAGCACGTGATTATATTTCCGTCCGTGTCGAGTCTGAAGATTCACCGATTTATACAGCGAAAGTTATTAAAAATGTAAAAATTGGTCCATCACCACTTTGGTTACAAAACAAATTAATGGCAGCCGGAATTCGTCCACATAATAATGTCGTGGATATTACAAACTACGTCTTATTAGAGTACGGTCAACCATTACACGCTTTTGACTATGACCGTTTTGGCTCGAAGGAAGTACTTGTACGGAAAGCATATGAAGGAGAAAAAATGGTTACGTTAGATGGTACAGAACGTACATTACGCCAAGAAGATTTAGTCATTACAAATGGAAAAGAACCTGTCGCCTTAGCTGGAGTCATGGGTGGATTAGATTCAGAAGTAAAAGATGATACGACAACGATATTGCTTGAATCTGCCTACTTTAACGGTACATCCATTCGGAGAACATCACGTTATCATGGGTTACGGAGTGAAGCAAGTAGCCGATTTGAAAGAGGAATCGACCCAACGAGAGTACGTCAAGCTTCCGAACGGGCTGCCGCTTTAATTGCGGAACTTGCAGGTGGTGAAGTTCTAGAAGGGACGGTAGCGCATGAAGAACTTCGTGTTGAACCAGTAACTGTAAAAGTAGATCGAACGAAAATAAACCGGTTCTTAGGAACAGATTTAAGTATAAAAGAAGTAGAAGACATGATTCAAAAACTGCAATTTGAGTATACGTTAGATAATGAAACATTTGTTGTTCATATACCGAGTCGCCGCTGGGATATTTCCATTCCAGAGGATATGTATGAAGAAATTGCGCGCATCTATGGATATGATAAGATTCCAACAACCTTACCGGTTGGTGCGCAAACTTTAGGTCATTTAACACCATATCAACAAAAACGTCGAGTTGTTCGCGAAGTGTTAGAAGGTGCAGGACTTTTACAAGCAACTACTTATTCCTTAACAAGTAAAGAAAAATTTGGTCAATTTGCTTTACAACCTGCAGAGCCCGTTCAATTATCGATGCCGATGAGTGAAGAACATGCCATTTTACGAGATACGTTGATACCTCATTTATTAGATTCTATTTCTTATAACCGTGCGCGGAAAAATAGTGATGTTGGGTTATATGAGATTGGAAAAGTATTCTACGGAAAAGGTGCTCATGTACAACCAGAAGAAGTGGAGCATTTAGCGGTAGCGTTAACGGGGTTATACGTGAACCATCCTTGGCAAGGTGAAAAAGTACCGGTTGACTTCTATACAGTAAAAGGAATTTTAGAAGCGTTGTTTGAACGGTTACAATTAGCAGGCATCCGTTATGAAAAAGCTGAAATCGATGGCATGCACCCAGGACAAACGGCAAAAATATATGTCAACGATGAAGTAGTGGGATTTTTAGGTAAAGTCCATCCAACTCGTGAAAAAGAATATGATGTTAAAAATGTATTCGTCTTTGAACTCGATTTAGAAAAAC
Source organism: Pallidibacillus thermolactis (assembly GCF_025660415.1). Classification (NCBI taxonomy): domain Bacteria; kingdom Bacillati; phylum Bacillota; class Bacilli; order Caryophanales; family Bacillaceae; genus Pallidibacillus; species Pallidibacillus thermolactis. The sequence goes on along the minus strand of NZ_JAOUSE010000026.1, from coordinate 26,779 downwards.
TAATAAATATGAAATCTCCATTCCTATCGTATACAACGATTCCAAAATTCCCAGGTATTACCCGGGATATAGCACTTGTCGTCGATCAAACACAAACCGCAGGTGAGTTAAAAGATATTATCGTTTCTGCTGGCGGCAAATTACTTAAAGAAGTCAATGTGTTTGATGTGTATGTCGGTGATAAAGTACCAGAAAATAAAAAATCTGTTGCTTTCACACTAAAATATTCAGACCCAGAAAGAACGTTAACCGATGATGAAGTCAATCAAGTTCATGAAAACGTCGTTGCAGCTTTACAATCGGCTGGAGCCGAATTGAGAATGTAATTGTTACAATAATATGAAGCAGCTGTTTATACTACAGCTGCTTTTCTTTTTTAGTTGTAATGCTGGAGTTTATGGTCAAAATGTCTTTTATCGGTGTCATGCAATAGATAAACTCCTTTCTTTTGAGTATTAAGAATTAATTACGATTTTACTTTTCCCTTCCCATTTTATTTTTGTTCATGATATGATAGTAAAAGGATTCTGACGAATGGAGGAATAATATTGTCAGAGGAACGGAAAAATCGGATTACTGTCGAAATTCTTGGCCAGCAATATGTCATTATTGGAAAAGAATCACCCAATCATATTAGACATGTTGCGACTACCGTTGATGAGAAAATGAAGGAAATTCGTAATAAAAATACCTTTTTAGATACGAATCAATTGGCCGTATTAACTGCTGTAAATGCAGTCAATGAATATATAAAATTAAAAGAGAAATATGATAGATTACAAGAAAGGTTAAATCAACTAGAATCAGATACGAATCAATAGTTTGGAGCTACTTTAAAGAAATGACAAAAAGGGTTGACTGACATGTTAAGTATAATCATTATCTTTTTATTACTGATTGGATGTATTGTGGGACTTCGAAGAGGTTTCATACTTCAAGCAATACATTTAGTTGGATGGATTATCGCATTTATTGTGGCCTTTATTTACTATGATGATTTAGCTAGCCGACTGACATTATGGATCCCGTATCCGGCCATTGGTGAAAATACAGCGTTACAAGTTTTATTAGATGCGGTTAATGCAGAAGCTGCTTTTTATAATGGAGTAGCATTCTTTCTCATTTTTATTGCTGTGAAGATTATTCTGCAAATTATTGGTTCGATGTTGACATTCGTTACCAATATTCCCGTTTTAAGACAATTAAACTTATGGTTAGGTGGTATATTAGGATTTCTAGAAACGTACTTATTCATCTTTATTCTGTTATATATGGCAGCACTAATTCCAATCGAACAAGTGCAGGATTATATCGAAGGTTCTTGGGTTGCAAAAGGGATTGTTAATAATACTCCAGTATTTTCACAACAAATTTATGAGTTATTTTTTCGTAAGTAATGAAATAATGAAGCAGATATGAGGCTGGCCTAATTTTGGATCAGTCTCATTTTTTGCCTTCTAAAAGAAGGAACAAAAGATGGCAGTTATTTTCAGATTGTCAGAAAAAATGATAAAGTATAAAAGGATATACTAAAAAATAAAATTCGGAACTTATTAAACAGGTGATCAGAGTGAAACGTAATGTTGACAAAAAAGATGTTATTCGTCATTTAGAAACGATTGCGATTTATATGGAATTAAAGGGTGAAAATCCATTTAAAATACAAGCCTTCCGAAAAGCTGCAAGAACTATTGAACTCGATGAACGGACGATTGAAGATATAGAAGATTTTACGTCCTTACCAGGTATTGGAAAAGGAACAGGTGCAATTATTCAAGAATTTATTGAAAATGGCAATACAGATGTATTAAAATCCCTAAAGGAAGAAGTGCCGAAGGGATTAATTCCTTTACTTCAAATTCCAGGCTTAGGCGGAAAAACTATTGCCAAACTTTACCAAGAACTCGGAATTACAAACGTCAATGAGTTAAAGAAAGCTTGTGAAGATGGAAGCGTATCGGGATTAAAAGGATTTGGAAAAAAGAAAGAGGAAAAAATTTTAGCTGAAATTGAAAATCTCGGTTCAAGACCAGACCGGTATGCTCTTGCAGATATGTTACCAATTGTCAATTGGATCGAAGAACAACTTACTCAATTTGAAGGGATCGAAAAATATTCCCGTGCAGGTAGTGTACGTCGCGTAAGAGAAACTGTAAAAGATTTGGATTTCATCATAGCAACGAATCACGTACATAAGGTAAAAGAACAATTAACCCAGCTTCCAAATATAAAAGAAATTACAAATGACGGAGATACGAAGGTATCGATTGTTTTTACCTTCGATGTTGATGTGTCAGCTGATTTTCGTTTAGTATTGCCAGAACAGTTTGCAACGACTTTACATCATTTTACAGGATCTAAGGATCATAATGTTCGTATGCGACAAATCGCGAAGGAGCGGAACGAAAAAATTAGTGAATATGGAGTTGAACAATTAGGTTCTGGTGAAGTTCTTACCTTCCAATCGGAAGAACAATTTTACAGACACTTTCATTTACCATGGATTCCACCTGAAGTTCGCATCGACGGAACGGAAATTGATCGGGTGGATGAATTGGACAAATTAATTGCCACTGATGATATTCGTGGTGATTTGCATATGCATACAACTTGGAGCGACGGTGCCCATTCCATTGAAGAAATGATTGAAGCTTGCCGAAGAAAAGGGTATGAATATATGGCCATTACGGACCATTCACAAAACTTACGAGTAGCCAACGGTCTAACGCCTGACAGGTTGAAAAAACAAATTGACATCATTCGTGAACTTAATGAAAAATATGATGACATTACCATTTTAGCCGGGTCAGAAATGGATATTTTACCAGATGGAACATTGGATTTTTCAGATGACATTTTAGCTGAATTAGATTTTGTTATTGCATCCATCCATACGGCATTTGGTCAAAGTCAAGAATTAATAATGAAGCGGTTAGAAGCAGCCTGTCGGAATCCTTATGTTCATATGATCGCCCATCCAACAGGGAGAAAAATCGGTGCACGCGATGGCTATAATGTAGATGTTGAACGTCTACTTCAATTAGCAAAAGAAACGAATACGATCCTTGAACTAAATGCGAATCCAAGACGATTAGATTTACGGACAGACTTTCTTATTCAAGCCCAAAAAGCCGGTGTTCACTTGATGATTAATACGGACAGTCACCAATCCATGACATTAAGCTATATGGAAATAGGTGTAAAATATGCTCGGAAGGCTTGGATTTATAAAAATACAATTGTCAATACAATGACAAAAGATGAACTGTTCACATGTTTATCGAAAAAGAGAGCGTAATTTCAAACAATAAACAGAAATGAAAGGAGTATAGATCTCCGTGAATAATAAAGCAATTGAGACTTTAGAATTTCATAAAATACGTCAACAGTTGACAACCTTTGCATCATCTAGTTTAGGAAGGGAATTGGCAGAAAAATTAACCCCTTCTACCGATTTTACGGAAATCGTGCGGTTACAAGAAGAAACAGATGAAGCTGCAAAGGTGCTTCGGTTAAAAGGGCATGTCCCCCTTGGTGGGGTATTTAATATTTTGCCTCATGTAAAGCGTGCTGAAATCGGTAGTATGCTACATCCGGATGAGTTTGTTGAAATTGCAAGTACCATTCGTGCCAGTCGGATTCTGAAAACATTTTTAGGGGAACTCGTCGAAGAAGAGGATGTAAGCTTACCAATTTTACAAGAATATGGTGAAAATTTGAATCCTCCGACGGAGTTGTACCGTATAATTACTAGTGCCATTAGTGAAAATGGCGATGTATTAGACAGTGCAAGTGAAAAGTTACGTTCACTTCGTACCCAGATTCGTAGCTTAGAAGGCAGGGTACGGGAAAAATTAGAAAACATTATTCGTTCATCAAGTGCACAAAAGATGTTATCAGATGCGATCATTACGATCCGTAACGACCGATTTGTTATTCCTGTTAAACAAGAATACAGATCCCATTTTGGTGGAATGGTGCATGACCAATCTTCTTCCGGTCAAACATTATTTATCGAACCGCAATCGATCGTTCAACTGAATAATGAATTACATCAAACAAAGATGAAAGAACAAGCTGAAATTCAACGTATTTTAACGGAATTGTCAACGAAAACGGCAACTTATAGTGAGGAACTTAAACAATTAGTTTCAATTTTACGCGAGCTCGACTTTATGTTTACGAAGGCAAAATTTGGTGCTTCAATGAAAGCAACAAAACCAATGATGAATAATGATGGTGTTATCCGCTTGTTCCGTGCTCGACATCCATTTATACCGATAGATGAAGTTGTGGCCAACGATATCGAATTAGGAAAGGACTTTACAACGATTGTTATAACAGGTCCTAATACAGGTGGAAAAACCGTTACACTTAAAACCGTCGGATTAATTACGTTAATGGCCCAGGCTGGATTACAAATTCCAGCACAAGATGGTTCCGAAGTTGCTGTTTTTGAATCGGTTTTTGCTGATATTGGTGATGAACAGTCGATTGAACAAAGTTTAAGTACCTTTTCATCCCATATGGTGAATATTGTAGAAATTCTACGTCATGTAGATAGTAATAGCCTTGTTTTATTTGATGAATTAGGGGCAGGAACCGATCCACAAGAAGGAGCTGCCTTAGCAATGTCCATCCTAGATGAAGTACATCGTCGAGGGGCGCGAGTCATTGCAACAACCCACTATCCAGAGTTGAAGGCCTACAGTTATAACCGAGATGGTGTAACAAATGCCAGCGTGGAATTTGATATCGAGTCATTGAGTCCAACCTATCGTTTATTAATTGGGGTTCCAGGACGAAGCAATGCTTTTGAGATATCGAAACGACTCGGTTTATCCAATGATATTATCGAAAATGCAAAAACCCATATTCATGTAGAATCAAACAAAGTCGATAACATGATAGCTTCCTTAGAAAGAAGCACACGCCTGGCGGAGAAAGAAGAGGAAGAAGCGAAAGATCTTTTAAAAGCAGCAGAGAAACTGCATAAAGACTTACAAAAGGCGATGATTGAGTTTTATAACAAAAAAGACGAACTGTATGAACAGGCACGACAAGAAGCGAAATCGATCGTAAGGAATGCAGAACGTGAGGCCGAAGAAATTATTCGAACCTTACGGCAAATGCAATTGGAAAAAGGTGCCGAAATTAAGGAACATGAACTCATTGAAGCAAGAAAGCGCCTTGAAGGTGTTGTACCAGAAGCGAAACAAGATCGACATCCGCCAATAAAGAAAAAAGTAAAACAAGATTTCAAACCTGGTGACGAGGTGAAAGTTTTATCCTTCGATCAAAAAGGCCATTTAATCGAACGTGTATCTGAAAATGAATGGCAAGTTCAAATCGGCATTATAAAGATGAAAGTCGAGGAAGATGACCTAGAATTAATTAAAAGTAAACCAAAAAAAGAGACACAGCACATTGCATCAATTAAAGGTAAAGAATATCATGTCGGATTAGAACTGGATTTACGTGGTGAACGTTATGAGGATGCCCTTGTTCGACTTGAAAAATATATTGACGATGCGCTACTTGCGGGTTATCCACGGGTATCCATCATTCACGGAAAGGGTACAGGAGCACTGCGGACCGGTGTACAAAATTACTTGAAAAACCATCGTCAAGTCAAATCTTTCCACTTTGGAAATGCGAATGAAGGCGGAACAGGTGTAACAATCGTAGAGTTTAAATAGATTAATTCCAAAAATTAAGAGGGATATTGGATGGAAAAGTTTTGGGAAAGTGAACTAGTCAATCATGCCGCTAACTATGGCGTAGCTATCCTATGTACACTTGTTTTCCTAGCAATCTTTGAGCTTGTAACAAAATATGATAACTGGGAACAAATAAAGAAAGGGAATATGGCTGTTGCCATGGCGACCGGTGGAAAAATTTTCGGGATATTGAATATTTTTCGCTACTCAATTCTACATAACGATTCGTTATTCGTTATGATTGGATGGGGTTGTTTCGGATTTTTCCTTTTGATTATTGCCTATTTTATCTTTGAATTTTTAACCCCGAAATTTAAGGTTGACGAGGAAATTGGAAAAGGGAACCGTGCCGTAGGTTTTATTTCAATGGTAATTTCCGTCGGTCTTTCTTATGTAATCGGTGCCGGAATTATGTAAGAAATAAAAAATGGGGGAGAGGAACCTGGAAAAATTAGGGAAAATCTTAATTGCTTGTTGTATCGTATTTTTCCTTTGGGGTTGTGTTTATTTGTTATTAAATTAACTTAACTTAAAATTATATCGTTCGAAAGTAATCCTTACTCTTTTAATAGCGTAAGGATTACTTTTTACTTTTTTAAATATGCAGACTTTTTCAAATTAAAAAGATTGTAAACGTTGTCAAGATTCGATAGAATATCTATAGTGAACAATTTGAATGTTCAAAATGTTCAAAGGGGAGGGGAAATATGGAAAATAAACCATGGGTACAACATTATCCAGAAACAATACCTGAAGAAATTGAAATTGCGGAAAAATCCTTGCAACAATTTTTAGTGGAAACCGCCAAAAAGTACCCGACAAAAGCTGCAATTCATTTCAATGGAAAAGAAATGACATTTAACGAAATATATGAATCGGCTTTGAAATTGGCCAATTATTTAAAAGGGCTAGGGATTAAAAAAGGGGATCGTGTAGGTATCATGCTACCGAATACACCACAATCGTTCATTTGCTTTTTTGGGGTCATGTTTGCTGGTGGTGTTGTTGTTCAAACGAATCCGATGTATACGGAAAGAGAAGTTGCTTATCAAATGAAAGACTCGGGTGCAAAGGTAATTATTGCGTTAGATATTTTATACCCAAGAATTACAAAAGTAAAAAACGAAACCGATCTAGAACATATTATTATTACGGCCATTAAAGACTACTTACCATTTCCGAAAAATTTGATTTATCCATTTATCCAGAAGAAGCAATACGGATTTTCGGTAAAAGTCGAGCATGCCGGTAATGTCCATCTACTTACTGAAATTATGAAAACTTCAACATTGGAAGATCCGATTGTTGAAGTTGACTTTGAAAACGACCTTGCCATATTACAATATACAGGTGGAACGACAGGTTTTCCAAAAGGGGTTATGTTAACACATAAAAACTTAGTTTCCAACGCCAAAATGTGTGAAGCCTGGTTATATAAATGTGAAGAAGGTAAGGAAGTTGTTTTAGGTGCGTTGCCCTTTTTCCATGTATATGGGATGACGACCGTATTAATTTTGTCCGTCATGCAAGGTTCGAAAGTTGTGCTGATTCCGAAGCCAGAACCTGAAGTATTGTTAAAAGCAATTCAAAGTCAAAAAGTGACGATGTTTCCAGGTGCACCAACCATGTACATTGGTTTATTAAATCATCGGAATTTACAAAAATATGATTTATCATCAATCGACTCTTGTATAAGCGGCTCTGCTTCATTACCAGTTGAAGTTCAAGAACAATTTGAACAATTAACCGGTGGGAAACTTGTGGAAGGTTATGGTTTAACAGAAGCTTCACCAGTGACCCATGCCAACCTAGTATGGGATGGTGAACGAATTAAAGGTAGCATTGGCATTCCTTGGCCTAATACATTAGCAGAAATCAGGTCATTGGAAACCGATGAAACACTCCCTCCAGGTGAAGTAGGAGAATTAGTAATTAAAGGCCCACAAGTGATGAAAGGTTACTGGAATCGTCCTGAGGAAACGGCGAAAACCCTCCGTGACGGTTGGTTATATACAGGAGATCTAGGTTATATGGATGAAAAAGGATATTTTTACATTGTCGATCGCAAAAAAGATATGATTATCGCCAGCGGATTTAATATATATCCAAGAGAGATTGAAGAGGTGTTATATGAACATCCGGCGGTCCAAGAGGCAGTGGTAGCTGGAGTCCCTGATTCATATCGTGGTGAAACCGTAAAAGCTTATATTGTACTTAAAGAAGGTCACTCAGTTACGGAAAAAGAGATGGACAAATATGCCAGAAAACATTTGGCTGCCTATAAAGTACCAAGATTATATGAATTCCGTGATGAATTGCCTAAGACAACCGTTGGCAAAATCTTGCGTCGCCAATTAGTAGAAGAGGAACGGAAAAAGGTGGAAAATCAAGAGGGGGAGAAAAAGGCCTAATATTATAGTTAAAAATTTTGCGAAAAGGAAACTTCTAGGGCCCTTTTTTTTATTCATAAGTTGGACAAGTGAGATAAGATGGTATTTGACAAAAACTTTCAGGTCTTTTAATATAAGAATATGAATGATTATTCATTCATATTTCATTCTTTCCAACATAGAAAAATACAAAATAAAGTCGAAGGTGAAAGAGTATTGAAAAACAACCAAAAACCAAAATATAAGCAAATTATCGATGCCGCTGTAATCACAATTGCTGAAAATGGATACCATCAATGTCAAGTTTCAAAGATCGCAAAACAAGCTGGAGTAGCTGATGGTACGATTTATTTATATTTCAAAAATAAAGAAGATATATTAATATCTTTATTTAAAGAAAAAATGCAACAATTTATTCAAAATTTATCTGAAATTATAGCAGGAAAAAATACAGCTGCGGAGAAATTATTATTATTAGTAGAAAATCATTTTCGCATCTTATCAGAAGATCATGCTTTAGCTATTGTTACACAACTTGAATTACGTCAAACAAATAAAGAATTACGTCTGAAAATTAACGATATTTTAAAAGGGTATTTACAACTGATTGATAACATTTTAGAAGAAGGAATTCAAAATGGTGAATTTGCCCCAGCATTAGATATCCGTTTAACAAGACAAATGATTTTTGGAACGATAGATGAGACAGCAACTAATTGGGTGATGAATGACCATAAATATGATTTAGTCAGCTTAGCTCCAAAAATCCATCAGTTACTCATTCATGGGTGTGGGAATCACCATTAATATCTGACTATTCCTATTTATATTTCTTTCTTAAATATTCGAGAAAATTATTGCTCAAAAATTTTTATTTAAGACCTATACAAGGTTAAAAAATGACTTGTTTAGAGACAGAGTCTTCTCTGTTTTCTAATAGATGATCCTATGAATCTATTAAATGGAAAAGGGGATGGGAGATGGAATTTTTAAATCAAGAAATCGTCAACAAGACAGCTGTACTTACAATAAACCACCCTCCTGCCAACGCATTAGCAGGTGCTGTCATATCCGAACTCGATCATATGTTAAATGAGATCGAAACAAATGATCAAGTTCGTGTCATTGTCCTTAAAGGGGAAGGAAGATTCTTTTCTGCCGGTGCTGATATTAAAGAGTTTACAAGCATAGATTCAGAGAAGAACGCTGCAGAGTTGGCCACTAAAGGCCAAAAACTTATGGACCGCATCGAAAATTTTCCTAAACCAATTATAGCGGCCATTCACGGTGCCGCATTAGGTGGCGGATTAGAGCTTGCCATGAGTTGTCATATACGCATTGTTAGTGAAACGGCAAAGCTCGGATTACCAGAGCTATCCTTAGGAATTATACCAGGATTTGCCGGAACACAAAGACTACCAAAATATGTTGGAACCGCAAAAGCGGCTGAAATGATGTTAACTGCAGAACCGGTTTCAGGGGTAGATGCTGTGAAAATCGGTCTTGCCAACATCGCTGTTCCAGAGGAAAAGCTATTGGATGAAGCGATGAAATTGGCTAAGAAAATTGAAATGAAAAGTCCTTCAACCATTAAAGCCATATTAAATCTATTAACATATGCAAAGACTGAACAATTTGCCAAAGGTGTTGAGGCAGAAGCGAAAGCATTTGGCGAGGTATTTCAAACAGAAGATGCTACAGAAGGGATTAACGCTTTTTTAGAAAAAAGACAGCCAAATTTCACGGGGAAATAAAGTAAGTATTTTTTATATACGAACAAACAATGTAAGGGGGATGTTTGATGAACATTTACGTTTTATTGAAAAGAACTTTTGACACTGAAGAAAAAATAACGATTACAGGTGGCAGAATTGATGAAGACGGCGCTGAGTTCATTATTAACCCATATGATGAATATGCCGTAGAAGAGGCAATCCAAGTCCGTGACGAACATGGTGGAGAAGTCACAGTTATAACAATCGGTGGAGAAGATGCCGAGAAACAACTGCGTACAGCCCTGGCCATGGGTGCAGATAAAGCGGTTTTAATAAATGTAGAAGATGACTTAGAAATAAAAGATCAATATACGACTGCAAAAATTTTAGCAACATACCTTGAGGATAAAGATCCGGATTTAATTCTTGCAGGAAATGTAGCCATTGATAATGGTACAGGACAAGTAGGGCCAAGAGTGGCCGATTTATTAGGAATTCCTTATGTGACCACCATTACCGATTTGAAAATTGACGGAGAAAAAGTCACTGTTGTAAGAGATGTGGAAGGTGACGAAGAAACAATCGAAACAACACTACCACTGCTTGTGACAGCACAACAAGGGTTAAATGAACCAAGATATCCGTCATTACCGGGGATTATGAAAGCGAAAAAGAAACCGTTAGAAGAATTAGAATTAGATGATCTTGATTTAGATGAAGATGACGTTGAAGCAAAAACGAAAACGATCGAAGTCTTCCTACCGCCACAAAAATCCGAGGGTAAAATTTTAGAAGGTGAACTTGCAGATCAAGTGAAAGAATTGGTGTCTTTACTTCATAACGACGCAAAGGTAATTTAAACTTTAATACGTTTACGAACAGGAGGGTTTTGAAATGGGTAGAAAAGTTTTAGTATTAGCGGAGTTAAAGGATAATAAATTACGGAATGTTTCCTTTGAAGCAATTGCAGCAGCAAAAACCATTGCTGAAGATGGTGAGGTCGTTAGTTTATTATTGGGAGAGTCGGTAGAATCTCTAGCAAACGAACTGATACAATATGGTGCGGATCGAGTAGTTGTTGTGGAAAATGATAAGTTAGCTCAATATAATTCGGATGGATATTCACAAGCTGTACTTGCCGTCATAAAGCAAGAAGATCCAGAAGCTATTGTATTTGGACATACAGCGTTAGGAAAAGATTTATCGCCAAAAGTTGCAAGCAAATTGGATTCCGGACTTATTTCAGATGTAGTCAATGTTGAAGTTACAGGTGGAAATGTGGTCTTTACAAGACCTATTTATTCTGGTAAAGCTTTTGAAAAGAAAATTGTAACGGACGGTCTCATTTTTGCAACTGTTCGTCCAAATAATATTGCTGCATTAGAAAAAGACGAGTCTCGTTCCGGCGATGTTTCAAAAGTAGATGTTGATATTAAAGATTTGCGCACAATCATTAAAGAGGTTGTGAAGAAAACAAGCGAAGGTGTGGATCTATCAGAAGCAAAAGTGGTTGTTGCTGGTGGACGTGGATTGAAAAGTGCCGAAAACTTCAAAATGCTGGAAGAATTGGCAGATGTTTTAGGAGGAGCCGTTGGTGCTTCCCGTGGTGCGTGTGATGCCGGGTACTGCGACTACTCACTCCAAATTGGTCAAACAGGAAAAGTAGTAACACCAGACCTTTATATTGCAATTGGAATCTCGGGTGCGATCCAACATTTAGCGGGAATGTCCAATTCAAAAGTAATTGTAGCAATTAATAAAGATCCTGAAGCTAATATTTTCAAAGTTGCTGATTACGGTATTGTTGGTGATTTATTTGAAGTGGTCCCACAACTTACAGAAGAGTTTAAAAAATTAAAAGTAAACGCTTAAATTTCTAAGGGTAAAGTGACAATTTGTTACTTTACCCTTTGATTTTTTAAATTATATTTACAAAGTATTCTGTTATTTTTTTCAGTGATATGATTTAATGGTTATTTCAGCCAATATAGGGTAAAATGATGTTGAAACAAATCATTCGCAAATTTGTGGATCCAGTGATATACTGTCGATAAGAAATTTTAAGGAGGGTTATTATGGCAATTGTAAATGCAACTGACCAAACATTTAGTGAAGAAATTAAAAGCGGTTTGGTCTTAACAGACTTCTGGGCTACTTGGTGCGGTCCTTGTAAAATGATAGCTCCAGTTCTTGAAGAAATTGACGCTGAAATGGGCGATAAAGTTAAAATCGTAAAATTAGATGTTGATGAAAACCAAGAAACGGCAGCAAAATACGGTGTGATGAGTATTCCAACATTAATTCTATTTAAAGACGGAGAAATCGTGGATAAAGTCGTTGGATACCGTCCAAAAGAAGCTTTAGAAGAAGTTATTAACAATCATTTATAATGTTGTAATCGTCAATTGACATGGCAGTCCATTTTGGGCTGCTTTTCTTCATTTATATACCTTTTATCTATCTTTTTATCCCCTAAAGGAATTATAGTATAATATTAGTTATATGAATAACACTCAATATGGAGTGAGCACATTGGAAACAAAACCAAAAATTAAAGAGAAATTAGCATTATTGCCAGATCAACCTGGTTGTTATTTAATGAAGGACCGGCAAGGGACGGTTATCTATGTCGGGAAAGCAAAAGTTTTAAAAAATCGGGTCCGTTCTTATTTCACAGGATCGCATAATGCGAAAACTCAAGCATTGGTAAGTGAAATAGAGGACTTTGAATATATTATAACGTCATCCGATGTCGAAGCATTAATTTTGGAGAACAATTTAATTAAACAATATGATCCAAAATATAATGTCATGTTGAAGGATGATAAAACATATCCGTTTATTAAGCTGACGTCTGAACGTCATCCAAGGTTAATCATTACGCGTAAAGTAAAAAAAGGTGACAAAGCCAAATATTTTGGTCCCTATGCCAATGTTTATGCAGCAAGGGAAACAAAAAGATTACTCGACAAGTTATATCCGTTACGTAAATGCCAAACATTACCAAAACAAGTGTGCTTATATTACCATATTGGCCAATGTTTAGCACCTTGTGTCTTTGATGTTTCACAGGAAACGTATAAAAAAATGACGACCGAGATTACAAAGTTTTTAAATGGTGGTTATAAAGAAGTAAAGAAAGATCTCACTGAAAAAATGATCGAAGCCAGTGAAAAATTAGATTTTGAGCGGGCGAAGGAGTATCGGGATAAAATTACGGCCATAGAAATGACGATGGAAAAACAAAAAGCAACGATGACCGATCATATAGATCGAGATGTTTTCGGTTATGCTGCAGACAAAGGTTGGATGTGTGTCCAAGTATTCTTTGTCCGTCAAGGAAAATTAATTGAACGGGATGTGTCGATGTTTCCTTATTATAAAGATCCTGAAGAAGAGATGCTAACATTTTTAGGCCAATTTTATGATCGACCAGAACATTTTAAGCCGAAAGAAATCTTACTACCGCAAAATGTGGATGCAGAACTCGCCCATGCTTTACTTGATGTGAAAATTGTTCAGCCAAAACGGGGACAAAAAAAGGAAATGGTTGAACTTGCAAACAAAAATGCGAAAGCAGCATTAAAAGAGAAGTTTTCCTTATTAGAGCGGAATGAAGAACGAACAATAAAAGCGATCGAAAAATTAGGCGAGCAAATGAATATTTATACGCCGTATCGTATTGAAGCCTTCGACAACTCCAATATTCAAGGGACAAACCCGGTATCGGCAATGGTCGTTTTTACAAACGGGATGCCAGATAAGAAGCAATATCGGAAATATAAAATTAAAACGGTTGAAGGACCAGATGACTATGACTCGATGCGAGAGGTTATTCGGAGACGGTATACACGCGTTTTAAAAGAAAACCAGCCACTGCCTGATTTAATCTTAATTGATGGTGGAAAAGGACAAATTGAAGCAGCGAAGGATGTTTTAGAAAATGAACTTGGCCTTGACATTCCAGTTGCGGGATTAGTAAAAGATGATAAGCATCAAACTTCTAATTTACTATTTGGTGATCCACCAGAAATGGTCCCTCTTGCTCGAAATAGTCAAGAATTCTACTTGCTTCAGCGGATTCAAGATGAGGTTCACCGTTTTGCGATCACATTCCATCGCCAATTACGTGGAAAATCGATGATTCAATCCATTCTCGATGAAATACCGGGAGTCGGTCAGAAACGAAAGCAGTTATTATTAAAGCATTTCGGTTCTGTAAAAAAAATGCAGCATGCTTCTGTTGAGGATTTCATGAAAATTGGGATACCGAAAAATGTGGCCGAATCCATTGTTCAAACATTACAAAACTCTGAAGACTAGGAAGTCCTTTTAAGTGGATTTCCTTTTTTATTTTTTTTGAGATTTTGTTTCATGGACAAAAAGGTGAGGAAAAGAGGTTGAAACGTCTTTGCGAGAACTTCTCGCGGACAAAAGGGAACCAAAAGAGATAAGAAAAGTCCGATCGAGCATCTCACATTTGCGCACAATAAATAATCAGAAAATATGTATTGATTCCATTATTTCAACATGCTATAATATAGCCAATTTAATAAATTCATGTTCTGAAAAGACGTGAAGATAGAGGCGCGGTTTTTAAGAGTACATGTATGGAGAAGATTGGACTTCTGTGAAATACATGGAAAGGAAAAATCGCCGAAAGAAAAAATAGTCCAATTCTATTTTTTCTTGGTTCTGCTACTGAATAAGTACAGAACTGTCAAGAGTTACTCTTGGAGAGCTATCTCACTGTGAACACGCTAATAATTGCGTTTTTGCAGGCAATGGGATTTCTCCATTGTCTTTTGTTTTATCTTGCACAAGTTTCTAGCGCTCTCCTTACAATTTTCACAATGTGTAACAATGTATTTAAAATTTGGCTTAAACAGCTGAAAAGAGGGGGAAAAAATTGGGCATTATTGTACAAAAATTTGGCGGTACGTCGGTAGCAACGGTAGAAAAAATATTAAATGTAGCAGATCGAGTTTTAGATGAAAGAAAAAGAGGGAATAATGTTGTCGTCGTTGTATCAGCAATGGGAAAATCAACGGATGAGTTAATTTCTTTAGCTAAACAAGTTTCAACCAAGCCTAGTAAACGTGAATTGGATATGTTAGTCACGACAGGTGAACAAGTCACGATTGCATTACTTGCAATGGCGCTGCATGAAAAAGGACATGATGCAGTGTCGATGACAGGTTGGCAAGCGGGGGTGGAAACAGAACCGATTCACGGGAGTGCACGGATTTTGAACATTGATACCGACCAGATCAACAGGGCGATCCGTGAAGGAAAAATCGTGATAGTTGCTGGATTCCAAGGTATCACTGAAGATGGAGAAATAACGACGTTAGGCCGTGGAGGTTCAGATACGTCTGCCGTCGCTTTAGCAGCAGCTCTAGGTGCTGATCGATGCGATATTTACACAGATGTAACGGGTGTATATACTGCCGATCCACGTTATATTCCGTCTGCGAGACAATTATCAACGATATCTTATGATGAAATGTTAGAGTTGGCGAATTTAGGTGCAGGTGTGCTTCATCCAAGGTCTGTTGAATTTGCGAAAAATTATCAAATTCCTTTAGTCGTTCGCTCAAGTACAGAAAAAGTGGAAGGAACTTATGTATTGGAGGAAACAATAATGGAAGAAAACTTAGTTGTCCGCGGTGTTGCCTTTGAAAAAGATATTACAAAATTAACGGTTTATGGTTTATCAAATGAAATTGCAAGTTTATCATCGGTATTTACTCCGTTAGCTAAAAATAACGTAAATGTGGATATTATTATTCAAAATGCGTCTGACCAAAACTTGAATACACTATCATTTTCGATTAAAACCGATGAGTTGCAAGAGGCATTGCAAGTATTGGAAGAACATAAAGAATCAATTGGTTATGATCATATTGAATATGAATCAGGTTTAGCAAAAGTATCCATTGTTGGTTCAGGCATGATTTCAAATCCAGGTGTAGCGGCTCAAATGTTCGCTTCATTAGCTGAAAAAGATATTTTTGTAAAAATGGTCAGTACTTCAGAAATTAAAGTATCTGCTGTAGTCAACGAAGACCAAATGTTAAAGGCTGCTGAAATACTGCATGATGTTTTCGGTCTTTCAAAGGTAGAACAGGAAGTAAGTGTTGCAAAATAATAAAAACGTTAAAAAACTTCATCAAGTGAGTCAGTCAACTCATTTGATGAAGTTTTTTGTAAAAAAATGGTTATTTTACAATTGAAATGAATAATATAATGAACAATGTCCACATTATTTATAAGTCTATAAGTGGAATATCATCCCATTTCACTGTAAACAATACTTTTCCATCCTTTTTTTTCGGATGTTCAAAAGTTTCGGCATAAACTTTCTTTTGTTGGGCAATTTGTTCAGCGAGGAAGCCGGCCTCAAGTTGGAATGTTGCATTGGTTCGTGTTAAAATGCGGTGTTTTACTAAGTCGCTTGTTAATTGAAGTTCGATTTCACTTTTCTTTTGGCTAATAATATCCAGGTTGCCCCATCCTGCATTTCGAAAAAACTCTTGAATCTCATCAAAAGAAAATAATGGATATTTTCGAGCGATTTGTTTTCCGATCCAATAAAGAATACTAGGTGCATCTTCCCCTAAAATTTCTTCTATAAAATCTTCACGAATCAGTTCATATCCAAATGCAGGAACGGTTAATTCAGTTAAGTTTATTTTTTCTTTTACTGTTTTTCTACTCAAACTTTGCTCCCCCTTTTCTTCAAATCTATTATATACAATTTCTGTTCATTTATTTAACATTTATTTATTTGGAAAAAAATTATATTAAAATATCCTCCTAAAATTTAGAATTTTTATTAGGACTTTATGACAACTTTATGAAACTATCATGTGAAGAAAAAAATATTTTTCAAATATTATTAAACCTGTATCCGTTTTCTTGACGGGTTTTATAAAAAGGTTTACAATTGAGTTGTTCATATATTTGCCATAGTTTTTAAAATTTATAGTCAATGATTAATAACTAAGGGGGGTACATCTTAAGATGGCAGGAAACCGTGAGTTTAATAATCGGAGATTACACTCACTATTAGGAGTTCTTCCGATCGGTATTTTCTTAATTGTCCATTTAACAATTAACTATCAAGCAACAAAGGGAGCAGAGGCATATAATGCAGCTGCAGGATTGATGGAAAACATCCCATTTCTACTATTTGTAGAAACTGTAGTCATTTATATTCCTATATTATTCCACGCAATATATGGAGTATACATAGCGTTTACTGCAAAGCCAAACAATGTTCGTTTCAGTACTTTTAGAAACTGGATGTTTGTTTTGCAAAGAATTACAGGGGTTATCCTCATTATCTTCATTGCGTGGCATGTGTGGGAGACACGGATTGCGAAGGCACTTGGTGCTGAAGTGAACTTTGACATGATGGCAAATATAGTCGATAATCCTGCAATGTTAGTGTTCTATATTGTCGGAATTGTTTGTGCAACATTCCACTTATCGAACGGTTTATGGTCATTCTTTGTAAGTTGGGGGATTACCGTATCACCTCGTTCACAAAGAATTTTGACGTATGTTACAATGCTAGTTTTTGTAGCTGTAACATTTATAGGTGTTCGTGCAATCTTAGCATTTACTGTATAAAACTATATGACTATGTGAAGCGATTACGAGAAAACCTTACAACTTATGTATTGAACGTATGAATTAATAGATTGATAGGAACAACGACTAGAGATTACTTAATAATTGGGGGAGTGAGTCGCAGAAATGAGTAAAGGTAAAATTATTGTTGTCGGTGGCGGATTGGCAGGCCTAATGGCAACAGTTAAAATAGCTGAGGCTGGGGTGCCAGTTGAATTGTTCTCTTTAGTTCCGGTAAAACGTTCTCACTCTGTTTGTGCACAAGGTGGAATTAATGGAGCGGTTAACACAAAAGGTGAAGGGGACTCACCTTGGAAACACTTTGATGATACGGTATACGGTGGAGACTTCTTAGCAAACCAACCGCCTGTAAAAGCAATGTGTGAAGCGGCACCAGGTATCATTCACTTGTTTGACCGTATGGGGGTTATGTTTAACCGTACTCCAGAAGGCTTACTAGACTTTAGACGTTTTGGAGGAACATTATATCATCGGACTGCCTTTGCAGGTGCTACAACAGGACAACAATTGCTTTATGCATTAGATGAACAAGTACGTCGTCATGAAGTAGCCGGTTTAGTAACGAAATATGAAGGTTGGGAATTCTTAGGCGCCATCATTGATGATGATCAAACATGCCGTGGTATTGTGGCACAAGATTTAAAATCTGGAGAAATTAAATCATTCCCTGCAGATGCGGTTATTATGGCAACAGGTGGTCTTGGTATTATCTTTGGTAAATCAACAAACTCTGTTATAAATACCGGATCAGCTGCAGCAATTCTTTATCAACAAGGTGCGATCTACGCGAACGGTGAATTTATCCAGATCCATCCTACAGCAATCCCTGGAGACGACAAATTACGTCTCATGAGTGAATCTGCTCGTGGTGAGGGTGGTCGTGTCTGGACCTATAAAGATGGTAAACCTTGGTACTTCTTAGAAGAAAAATATCCATTATACGGAAACCTAGTTCCAAGGGATATTGCTACCCGTGAAATTTTCGACGTATGTGTCAACCAAAAATTAGGCATCAACGGGGAAAATATGGTTTATCTAGACCTATCCCATAAAGATCCACATGAACTTGATGTAAAACTTGGCGGAATTATTGAAATTTATGAGAAATTTACAGGTGATGACCCACGGAAAGTTCCAATGAAAATCTTCCCAGCTGTACACTACTCAATGGGTGGATTATGGGTTGACTATGAACAACAAACCAATATTAAAGGTTTATTTGCCGCCGGTGAGTGTGATTATTCACAACACGGTGCAAACCGTCTTGGAGCAAACTCCTTACTATCTGCTATTTATGGTGGTATGGTTGCAGGTCCAAACGCGGTTAAATATATTGAAGGTTTAGAAAAGAGCACAGATGCCTTACCTTCAAGCTTGTTCGAACGTTATCAACGTCAAGAACAACAAAAATGGGACGATATCTTGAAGATGGACGGAACTGAAAACGCCTATGTAATCCATAAAGAACTTGGTGAATGGATGACAGATAACGTTACCGTTGTACGTTACAACGATAAACTATTAAAGACAGACGAAAAGATTCAAGAATTAATGGAACGCTGGAAAAATATTAATATTAATGATACTTCAAGCTGGAGTAACCAAGGTGCACAATTTACAAGACAATTGCAAAATATGCTCCATCTTGCGCGTGTTATTACGCTTGGTGCGTATAACCGTAATGAGTCTCGTGGTGCACATTATAAACCGGAATTCCCTGAACGTAATGATGAAGAATGGTTAAAAACAACTATGGCTTCGTATGATCCTGCTACAAATGCACCGAAATTTGAATATGAAGATGTGGACGTATCTTTAATTAAACCAAGAAAACGTGATTATACGACGACAAGTAAATAAGAAGGGGAGGAGAATATAGAATGGCTGAACAAAGAAAAACAGTGACTTTTATAATCCAAAGACAAGACACACCGGATTCTACCCCTTATGAGGAGACGTTTGAAATTCCATATCGTCCAAATATGAATGTGATCTCAGCATTGATGGAAATTCAACGGAATCCAGTAACAAAAGATGGTAAGAAAACTTCGCCGGTTGCTTGGGAAATGAACTGTTTAGAAGAAGTTTGCGGTGCTTGTTCAATGGTTATCAACGGGAAACCTAGACAAGCTTGTTCGACCATGGTTGATAAATTAGAGCATCCTATTAAATTAGAACCGATGCGTACATTCCCAGTAGTACGTGACTTAGTAATTGACAGAAGTCGTATGTTCGACTCCTTGAAGAAAGTAAAAGCATGGATTCCAATTGATGGAACTTATGATTTAGGACCTGGGCCAAGAATGCCTGAAAATAAACGTCAATGGGCGTATGAGCTTTCAAAATGTATGACGTGTGGTGTATGTTTAGAAGCCTGCCCTAACGTGAATGACAAATCAAACTTTATGGGTCCTGCACCGTTATCACAAGTTCGGTTATTTAACTCCCATCCAACAGGTGCAATGAATAAAGCAGAACGTTTAAATGCTATTATGGGGGATGGCGGTTTAGCTAACTGTGGTAACTCACAAAACTGTGTGCAAGCTTGTCCGAAAGGTATTCCTTTAACAACGTCCATTGCAGCATTAAACCGTGAAGCGACTGTTCAAATGTTCCGTAACTTCTTTGGTAGTGATTATTCCTATTAATTGGTTACGTACAATCAAAATCAAGAGGCTGGGCCAACTGGATGGTTCAGCCTCTCGTTATAAAGTAAAACGAATGAATATTCATTCAGTACGTGAAAGGGGAGGTTTTAATGAAAAAGATCAGCTACATACAAGATTTTCCATCATGGAAAGCAGGGTTCGAATTTTTTGTACCCGTTAAAGTCAGATTTTCAGAAACCGATATGTTTGGTCATTTAAACAATACGGTTCCGTTCGTTTATTTTGAAACAGCGAGAATTGAATATATCCATTATCTCGGACTTTATCGACAGGATTTAAAGGAAATGAGGGAAACGATTCCAGTCGTCGCTAATCAACAATGTGATTATATTCGGCAAGTATATTTTGATGAAGAACTAAACATTTACGTAAAAATTAATGAAGTTGGTAATTCCTCAGTTGATCTTCATTATCTAGGTGTAAAAGGCGATGATACGGTCTGTTTTACCGGACGCGGAACAATTGTAAACATCAATAAAAATAGTGGAAAATCTGTTCCTTGGACAAGTGAAGAGAGAGAAATTTTCTTTAAAGCAATGAATGTCAATGTGGTTTAAAATAATAATGCCTATTTCTTACAGAATGGGATGATTGCTGTCACTCCCTTCTTGCCGTTCACATATGATATTGTGACGATTCATACCCATCCCCGCGTTTTCTAGCTGGCGAAGGCAAGGAGGGTTCATGTATTTGAAGGAGAATGATTTCACTCATAAGCCGTTATTAACTAAACGAGAAAGGGAAGTATTCGAACTGTTAGTACAAGATAAAACAACTAAAGAGATAGCACAAGAGCTTTTTATAAGCGAAAAAACAGTTCGAAATCATATTTCAAATGCCATGCAAAAGCTTGGAGTAAAGGGGCGTTCACAAGCTGTCGTCGAACTTCTCCGTATGGGGGAGTTAAAGCTTTAAGAGAAGCCGGCTATCCTTTTTTGGAAAGCCGGTTTTTTATTTCTAAAGTGCAAAATTCACTTTTATACAAGCTACAGGTATTGGTAAAACTTTCCTTATTGGAGAGACGATATCTCTAGCTGGCCCAATCTTTTTGGATGCCAGTTTTTTATATTACTAGCAAGTAAAAGCGTTATTAGGCTTGAAATTTAACGTAAAAAAATAGAAAATAGGGTTAGATTGATTTTACGAGTTTAAATAAAAAAAGTAAACATACGAAAAGGACATAATATATAAATAGATTTTTATTTTTATATACATTAAAAAATACGTTACTATTATTATAATTAAGCCAAAAAAGAATTAGTAGTTGTTTGTTTTTACATGTCATGATAGATTTAGATAGAATATAGCGGGGGTGCTCTATTTGGAAAATCAAATGAAGAACGAAGTGAACATGGAAACTGTAGCAACAATTGAAAAAGATTTACGTTTTGTATCCGGATTAATTAAACAAAAGGGTCGTGAAATCTTAAACCATTTTCCGGTAACCCCGCCACAATTTGTTGCTATGCAATGGCTATTAGAAGAAGGCAGTATGACAATTGGTGAATTATCGAAAAAAATGTATTTGGCTTTTAGTACAACAACGGATTTAATTGCGCGAATGGAAAAAAATAATCTTGTAAAAAGGGTTCGCGATGAACGGGACCGTCGTGTCGTTCGTGTCCATTTATTAGATGAAGGAATTCGGATCATTGATGAAGTGATTAAAAAAAGACAAACCTATCTTCAAGAAATTTTACATGGCTTTTCCGATGAAGAGATCCGTACTTTACAAAGTAATCTACGAAAATTACACGATAATATGAAGTTGAAAAAAGAACAAAAAAAGTGAAAGGTTGAGGCAAGTTTGGCATCAAATCCAATAGGCATCATAGATTCAGGAGTAGGTGGGTTGACCGTTGTTAAGGAAATGATGCGTCAATTGCCTAATGAATCAATTATCTATATGGGAGATACAGCCCGATGTCCATATGGACCGAGAACTAGTGAAGAGATCAGACAATTTACGTGGGAAATGACTCGTTACTTAGAGCAGTTTCATATAAAAATGCTCATTATTGCTTGCAATACAGCTACTGCGGTGGCGCTCGAAGAAATTCGCGAAAGTCTTAACATTCCTGTACTTGGGGTCATTCATCCCGGTGCAAGAGCGGCAATTTCGGTTTCCAAAAAGTATAAGATAGGTGTTATTGGGACAGATATGACCATACGCAGTAAAGCATATGAACATGCTTTAAAAACAATCCATAATGAAGTCGATGTTTATGGTTTAGCCTGCCCGAAACTGGTTCCTTTAGTGGAAAGTGGTGTAATTCATGGTGATTTAGCGGAAAAAATTGTAGCGAATTCACTTTACCCTCTTCAAGATAAACATATCGATACGTTAATATTAGGGTGTACGCATTATCCGATCATCCAGCCTTTAATTGAAAATTACTATAATCATAAGGTAAAAGTGATCAGTTCGGGTGAAGAAACTGCTAGAGAAGCGAGTGCCATATTAGATCATACACATATGTTAAATATGTCTAAGGATCAGCCTCCGATCTATAAATTTTTTACCACTGGTTCAAAAACGATTTTTCAATCCATAGCGAAACAATGGCTACGAATGGATGATCTAGAAGTTGAAACAGTAAAACTGTCCAATGTTGAATATATTTAAATATAGGTTGTCTACTTGTTTTTCAAAAAAACGAGTTGGACAACTTTTTTTTATTCCCCTAGAATTTTTTAAATTTGTCCAATTTTTTTCTCGTCTTAGGTCTATTTTCGAAGAAGGCTCGTATACATGTAGTACAAACAGTCATGGGGGGATTTTATGAAATCTACAATTCGTGCATTTCAGTACGGTTTGTTATTCATTGTAACCATTGTATTTCTTTCTGCTTGTTCATTGTTCCCGCAGCTAGCGAAGGAGGAAGTAGACCCACCAAAAGAAAATGTAACCTATGAAGAAGATGTCGAGTTAACAGATGAGGGACAATCTGAAGATGGAGAAGAAGGAAAGGAAGGAACGGTACAAACGGAGCTATATTTAATCGATAAACATGGACTTGTCGTTCCCCAAACTTTCCAATTACCAAACACGGAAAGTATCGCGAAACAAGCCTTGGAATATTTAGTAGAAGGTGGCCCGGTGCAAGAGATGTTGCCGAGTGATTTTCGAGCTGTCATCCCAGCAGATACACAAATTAGTGTTGATATTCATGATGGTGTGGCAACCGTTGATTTTTCAAAAGAATTTGCAGACTATGCTCCAGAAGATGAGTTGAAAATCTTACAGTCCATTACATATACGTTGACCCAATTTGACACCATTGACAAAGTGAAACTTCAACTCAATGGAAATCCGCTTACAGAAATGCCGGTTAATGGTACTCCAATCAATGGAGAATTAACGAGAAATATTGGTATTAATATTGATACATCTGAAGTAGCGGATATTACAGATACCGAACAGGTAACCGTTTATTATATTGCACAAACAAACGAAAATAGCTACTATGTACCTGTTACTAAACGAGTGAAAAACGATAACAAAGATACCGTTGTGACTGTTATAGAAGAATTGATTAAAGGGCCGAAGTTGAACTCTGAGCTGTATACGTTGTTTATGCCCGATGTTGAATTAGTGGAAGAACCAACTATAAAAGACGGTGTGGTGACGCTTAACTTTAATGAAAATTTATACGGCAGTTATGATCAAAAATTAGTGACCAAGCAAGTACTAGATACACTCGTACTATCATTAACAGAACAAAAAGGGATTGAAGCCGTTTCAATTCAAGTAAATGGCGAGGCCGATGTGGTTAACTGGGAAGGAGAAACATTGGCGGAACCGGTAACGAGGCCAAAACATGTAAATACTGGTAGTTTTTAAAATAAAATTTGTTTATAATATTAATATAAAGAGAGTTAGGAGGGGGATTTATTGCCGCCTCTTCTTTCTTTATTTATGGAAATGTAGTAAGAATGCTGATTAAAAAGAGGGAATCCACTATGAAGGAAATTATTGTTGCGACGAAAAATAAAGGAAAAGCAAAAGAATTTGCTGAAATGTTCCAATCACTAGGATTTACCGTTAAAACTTTACTTGATTTTCCAGATGCACCGGATATTGAAGAAACGGGGGAGACTTTTGCTGAAAATGCCTTATTAAAAGCAAAAGGAATCTCGGAGTATTTTAATAAAATTGTGATAGCCGACGATTCTGGTCTTTGTGTTGATGCGTTGGACGGAAGACCAGGCGTATATTCTGCTCGCTATGCTGGGACAGAAAAAGACGATGAAGCGAATTTACAAAAGGTTTTAGACGAATTAAAGGGAGTACCATTTGAAAAACGTACAGCCCATTTCCATTGTACATTAGCCCTTGTGATTCCTGGAAAAGATCCTGTCATCGTAGAAGGTAAAGTGGATGGTTATATCATTGATGAAAAACGGGGAGAAAATGGTTTCGGGTATGATCCTATTTTTTATGTCCCTGAATTTGGAAAAACGACGGCAGAGATGTCCCCAGAAGAAAAAAATAAAATTAGTCATCGTGGTCAAGCATTGAAAAAGTTAAATGAATGGGTGCAAGAAGCTGTTGAATCGGGTGAGTTAAGCATATGAAAATCTTAATTTGTAGTGATAGTCATGGATTAACTGATGAACTGATTGAACTGAAAAAACGTCACGGTGATATGGATTATTATATTCACTGTGGTGATTCGGAGTTGACCGGTGATCATCCGGCTCTGGATGGTTATCGAGTGGTGAAAGGAAATTGTGATTTTGGGAGTGATTTTCCAGAACAATTGATGTTACGTGCGGAGGATCACACAATTTTAGTAACCCATGGTCATCGATATCAAGTGAAATCCAATTTGATAAACTTACGTTATAAAGCTTTGGAAGAAAATGCAAATATTGTTTGCTTTGGACACAGCCATATGTTAGGATTTGAAATGGTAGATGACATTTTATTTATTAATCCTGGCAGTCTTCGTTTACCAAGAGGACGAAGCGAAAAAACTTATATTATTTTAGAGATCGTTGGTAAGAAAAAAATCCTTCATGTTTATGATGTTAATCATAACCAATTATTTAGCGAAACATTGGAGTGATAAGGGTTCTAAACCTTTTCACTCCTAAATAAAATTTTTTCAAAAAACTATTGACTATTCATTGAAAAGAGCATATAATAAAAAATGTCTTTGGTAAACAAAATGTTTTTCCAAAAGTTACCAAAAACAATGTCGTAAAACAAAAAATTAAAGAGAAAGTTCATACCATGTCCCAGTAGCTCAGCTGGATAGAGCACGATTGAGTAAGCTTCTTCGAATCAACTACAGCGTACCAATCGAGCCACATCTCTGAATTAACTTTCCGAGATTGGGACGACAAAAAATAAAAATACTAAAGAGTAACCAATTTCATAAGCTTATACCATGTCCCAGTAGCTCAGCTGGATAGAGCACGATCGAGTAAGCTTCTTCGAATCAACTACAGCGTACCAATCGAGCCACATCTTTGAATTAACTTTCCGAGATTGGGACGACGAAAAACAAAAATACTAAAGAGTAACCAATTTAATAAGCTTATACCATGTCCCAGTAGCTCAGCTGGATAGAGCACGATTGAGTAAGCTTCTTCGAATCAACTACAGCGTACCAATCGAGCCACATCTTTGAATTAACTTTCCGAGATTGGGACGACAAAAAATAAAAATACTAAAGAGTAACCAATTTCATAAGCTTATACCATGTCCCAGTAGCTCAGCTGGATAGAGCACGATCGAGTAAGCTTCTTCG